>NZ_CP024045.1 GCF_003430825.1 Natrarchaeobaculum sulfurireducens
GGTGTTCCGCCATTCTTATCTATTGATTCCCTCTGCTGTCTATCGATTCCTATTCTTCCAAGGTATACTGGAAACGATGGGGCCTGTGATGTATATAAAAGATCGTTTACTGGAAATACTGGAACCTCGTGGTTTTCTGTTCTGTGAGCATCCAACTGGAACCACCGAGAATTACTGGAAATAACGGGGAGAGTTTGATGACTTGTGAGTTGAGGTCTTTACTGGAAATAGTGGGGTGTAGTGCCTCAAAGATGCTTTCTTCATGACAAACCAAATGACCTTCTTTCAATAGACTGGAAACAGTGGGGTCGATCTCTAATAGTGGAAATCATGCTCCTCATGGTTATACTGGAAATAGCGGAAACAGTGGTCGAAACAGTTATGATTCTTGCCTGAATCAGTCGAACACAATATGACTCCACGATTCCAGCCGGACGACACACTGTACAAACGACGGAATACACTCAAAGTCGAGTACGTTCCAGACGACATCGTCGGACGGGATAACGAGATTGAGGAGTACGAGGCAGCCCTCCAGCCGATCATCAACGGTGAGTACCCCGATAACATCTTCATTTACGGCAAGACCGGTGTCGGGAAGACTGCTGTGACGAATTTCTTGCTAAACGAACTCCAGGAATCTGCAAAACATTTTGAAGTCGATCTCTCTGTCATCACACTCAACTGCGATGGCCTCAGCACGAGCTATCAGGCCGCGATCAGTCTGGTGAACAGTCTCCGAGAACCCGAACACCACATCGCTGAAACCGGTCATCCGCAATCCAAGGTCTATCGCCTTCTCTGGGATGAACTCAATAATCTCTCTGGGACTGTCATCATCGTTCTCGACGAGATCGACCACATTACGGATGATACGTTCCTCTACCAGATTACTCGCGCAGACAACAACGGATACATCGACAACATTCAACTTGGCCTCATCGGGATTAGCAACGACTCGACGTTCCGAGAGCAGCTTGACGCGAAGGTTCAATCGTCTCTGTGTGAAACCGAGATCTCGTTTCCGCCGTATGGAACTGAAGAGCTCCAGAAAGTTCTCGAACAGCGAGCAGATATCGCGTTCCATCAAAGCGCACTCGAGGACGGAGTGATTCCGTTGTGTGCTGCCCTTGGTCGCCAGGATGGTGGAGACGCCCGACGAGCGATTACGCTCCTTCGGAAGGCTGGCGATCTTGCACGCACCGAGAACGCGGATTCGGTTACGACTGATCATGTTGAACGCGCCCAGGAGAAACTTGAAGCACAACAGAGCATGGACATCATGCGCGATCTCACCGAACACGAGCAGCTAACTCTCTATGCGTTGACTACGCTCGCTGCTGAGGGGGCCACGCCAGCTCGCTCACGTGTTGTCTATCAGCGTTACAAAGAATTCTGTGAGTATCAGGGTCGAGATCCCCGTACAGCCCGGCGGATGCGTAGCTTCCTCTCTGATTTCGAGATCCTCAATCTAACGCTCTCGCAGATGGAGCACCGTGGTCAGGACGGTGGTACATACCGTGAACATGAACTCAACCGCGATATTGCGACCGTCGTCGATGCGCTCCAAACAACAATCAGCGAGTTCGGTGCACACCGGAGCATCATTGAATATCTCCCTGATTCCGGAGAAGAATTTGCTGTGATGTAGTGAGGCGGCTAGCTACTATCCTTCGTTATTTTCGTCAAGTTCTTTTTCGGCAAACTCGAGTAACTTCTGAAGCCGATCATTGAATTCGTCCTCAAATTCGGTGTGCAGAGATTCGTCATACATCTGTAACGTACGACTGAGACCCATTGCGGCTAGCCAGTCACGAAACTGCTCGCTACTCATGTCTTCAACAGGAGTGTTCAACCCCTCGGAACTGGAACCCGCAGCCCAGAGTTGGAGCAGATCTAAGTCCTTGACCATCGCCAGACGAGCAAAATCAGCGAAGGCGGCACTCACTTCTCGCGACAATTGGGTATAAGATACCGAGTCTCTGTCCAGATCTTGCTCTCCGTTCAGTAGGTTGTTGACGTACGAGAGTGAGCGCAACGAGAGGAAGCCTTCACGATCGACTGCCATCGGAGGATCGTTTTCTGACTCTGCAATATCTGAAAGCGCCTGACCACATGACCCGCAGTAGTGATGAACGCCTTTGACTCGATCTCCGCAATTCGGGCAGTAGGGCATACAGACTACCTGCGACTCGCGACTACACAGACTTTTCCAAGGGTATCACTTCAGGGTGGATCGATAGGGTTTGGTTTGACCTTTCTCGCCAATGACTGGATAGTATAGCGAGTGATGATATATATTGTCTTCAAAAAGGGAGGAGAGTCGATACTGAGTCTCTCATCTCGACACCGGGCAGTCCTCACAACATTCGGGATTCAGTGAATCAGTGATTCATTGATCAACGTCTTGCTTGGCGAGTTCGCGAATCTTTTCTTTCGTTTCCTCGCGGTGCTCGCCGAACGCCACTTCGAAAACCCCGTGGTAGAAGTGTTTGTTTTTTTCCAGCGTGATGTCCTCGCGTTTGAGCTGCTTTTTTAGGCGGGTAAACGTGATCTCGATGTCCTCGCTTTGCTCGGGTTCAACGTATATCGTGGCTGAATCCCAATCCTCGCGGATGTTCAGCGGTTCGTCATCTGTCTTTCTTGCCTCACTGGTCGACGAATCAGTATCGGTCGTCGATGCGGTCCTCTGCTGATCTGATCGACTTTCAGTCGCCGCCGCAGTTTCACGTCCCTTTCCTTCTGGTTCCACCGACGTCTCCGTGGTCTCCTCGTCTGTGACCGCGTCCTCCTCTTCCCCTTCGTCTGAAGGATCCTCGAATCGCTCATCCATTCCTCGAGGCATACTTACACCTCCACCTGCGTTTTGTCGAACGCCCGCTCCATTGTTTCTGCAACCTCGAGGAAGATATCGCGCTCTACTTGCTGGTCGTTCGCGTCCTCCCATTCGAAAATATCCCGTCCGTTGTCCCACGCACGCTGGATCGCCACCCGCATTGGGAGTTTGAAAATCGGCGCCATCGACGCGAAGGACTCGTCGAATGCGCTGAGGAACTTTTGCGACTGACCGTCGTCACGATACATATTTGCTAGGAGTCCGACGATAGCAATCTCGAGCTGCTGGTTGTCCTCGATGGACTCCAGTTGGTCCCACAGGTCATCCAGCGCATCCCGTGACGTTGCTTGGGTTTGTGCAGCCAGGAAGACATTCTGAGCCGCGATGAACGCCGCATCCGTCAGGACTGAGAGGTCGGGAGGACAGTCGATTAAGATAAAATCGTAGTCGTATCCGTCCTCAACCATCTCCTCGAGGGCGAGTTTCAGAGAGAGCCGGGCGTTCGCATCGTCCATCCAATCTCGAGCAAGGCCCATGTCCTTGTGACTGGGAATTAGATCGAAGTTCAGATGGTCGTACTCGTCGGCTTCGATCACGATCTCTGAAAGGCTAGTATCGTGCGTGCGCGGATTGTCGACGAGTACGTCGAGTAGGTTCTCGTCATCGGTGACTAGTGTGTTGGGGAGTTCGTTCTTCGGGCTTGATGGATCGTTGTCGTCGCCTGGACCCAGTCCAAGTCCTTTCGTCATGTCGGCTTGTGGGTCCATATCGATTGCAAGAACATCGTGGTCGCGAGTGGCCAGCGCCGCGGCACTGTTGATCGTCGCCGTTGTCTTTCCAGTCCCGCCTTTCTGGTTACCGAAGGCGATCGTAGGGATGCCAGTTGATGGTGTGACGCCCCATCCACGAGGTGTCTCGGTCATGGTTCGATCATTGAATCAATGACTCATAAATCCATGTCAGACACTTAGTTGTGTTCCTCCCAATCTGTTCATAACGGATATCGTTGTCTGAGGGGTTGAATGGCGCGATATCACCACATGCCTTCCTTATCATTGAATCAGTGATTCACTGCATCTTTACATCACTGATTCAGTGAACCACTGATTCAGGGGCTCAATGATTTTCTGATTTGGGTTGTTGGGGGGTCTGGAATCTCCGATTCAATGCTTCAAATACTCGCTGATTCAGACACTCATTGACTCATAGATTCAATGAATCTGTGACTTAAATTGTGGGGATTCCTGAATCTTCAATTCAGTGCTTCAGTTATTCAGTGAATCATTGAATCATGGACTCAATGAATGCCCCTGCTAGCTGTTACATGATTCAAAGCTCATGGGATTACAGAGCCGCCGCTTCCACTATTCACTACTTCATAGAATCACTGATTCCATGATTCTATGGTACAAATATCGGCTAGGAAAGACAACTGGACAGGCTTGACTGATGTCAACTGGTGTTCTTTTCGAATCGTTTCACGACACCGCTTCCCCAGTAGAGCCCCCAACCCTAGGTTCCGAGATCGTTGTAGACTGGCTCGTTCGCGTCGACGGGATAGCTGAAATCATATTTCGATATAGAACGAACTACCTCAACCTATATTAAGACGGGGTGCGAACTGCACGTATGACCGAAAACGGATCGAGTTCCGAGGGTGGACTCATGGATCGCCAGACTACGGGTGAAGACCGTGTGCGGATGGTCGCCCGACAGCTATCGGAGCCGCGGACGGCAAACTGGATCGCGTCCGAAGCGGGCTGGTCACATGAGCCCACCAAACGCGTCCTCGAACGACTCGTCGATGATGGTATCCTCCATCGTGACGAGAGCGGCACCCATACGACGTATTATCCTGATTACCGCCGACAAGCGATGCAGGAAGCGATGCGCCTTCGGGACAGCGAGCACACCGTTGAGGAGCTCACGGATCGTCTCGCCGAAATGAAGGCACAAATCCGGGACTGGGAGGATGAGTTCGATGTCGAATCACCGAATCAACTTCGCGGGACGCTCGCCGACGACGTCCTCGACGCTGACGAGGAAGGCCGTCGCCGTGAGATCGCCCGCGAATGGGAGCACCTCCAACGTCGCATCCGAATCGTTGGGTTCACCATCCGTGAATGGGATTTTTTGGCCCCAACAACAGAGCCCGCTGAGGCCCGCAGCTAACGGATGTCGGTCCCGCATCCGGGTGGCGACCCGAACGCGAATCTATACGCCCAACTGAAGCGGGACGTCCTCGACCGTGTTCCACAGATCACTGCAGTTGAGTACGTTCCGGATGATCTCGAGGCTAAGCAGTTGCGAGCAATTTTCGATCCAGACCGTCTTGACCCACCAACAGGGCCGGATTCGCCGGCACTGACCGTCAAATGGTATCGACAGGATCCACACGACTGGTTTCGAATCAACTACACCGACCCAAACACGGGATTTCACGCTGGCTGGCACCAGGACGAGGACCATCCCGACCTTGGACGGGCACATTTCCAGTATTCAGTCGCCAATGTAGAGGACCGGTGGGGTATCATATTCGAACACGAGACTCCCTCCTTGATTCTCTGGGAAATCGTCGAGGATCTCCTCGAGGATGTTCGGCCAACATACCAGTATTCAAACCACGAAAGGTGACTCCTCATCTATTATATGAGCGCCTATTATGTCCTCTCGCCGAAGGCTGTATCCAGCTGGTCCCGCATGAATTCACGGCGGACGCGGCGAGATCGCGAGTCTGAAAGATAATTCCGCATGACTACCTGAGGATCGCTACTACCCTGTTCTGCAGCTATGTCTTCGACACCCTCGAGAACGCCCTCGAGGACTGCTGTATAGGTGTCGTACCAGAAGCGACGACAAAGCTGCGGACTCGGGCGCTCACCTTCGATCCGTTCGGGGAGGCCAGCTTTCGACGATAGATCTTGGAACCAGTTCCGGATCGTATCTCGTGTCACGTGTGGTGTTTCTCCTTGTGAAGATGGGAACAGATACCCAGTCCACGACTCGTCGTCCGCTAGCTCGTCGATTCGGGAGTCAAGGATATCGAGGCCAAACAGTAGCGACACTTCTCCTGGCCCGTTCTTGCGGCTCTCGAACGCAATAAAGGGGACGTCGTCTTCGGGAACATCACGATTGAACTGTGAGACGTGTAGTGCTGCGACCTCGCTCGCTCGAAGCCCCCAGGCAGCTAATGCTACCACTAGCAGCTGTTCTCGTGTCGTTCTTGCTGCCTGCATCAGTTTCCGTACGTGCGTTGCCGAAAGGGCTGGTGTAGGTGACTCCTCGACCTCCCACTTGAACTCGTCGTAGAGACCGCTCGCAGGATTTATCGAGGCGATCCGCCGCCCAACGAGATGCTGGTACCAGGCGTCGACGACCCGTCGCACACGCTGAAGCGTCTGAGCACTGTATGAGCGCTCTGTTCCTTCGTTCAACCAGTCGAATGCTGCGTAGCACGCGTCGACGGCTTCGTAGGCTGGTGTCTCTTGTTCCCGTTGAATTGGTGAAAGGAGATCACCTGTGCCGTTCGCCTCACGATACGCATAGACGTAGAGATTTAGTCGTGTTCGGAGCGTGTTGACGGAAGAAGTCGAGAGACTGTATCGGGACTTTCGCCGGTCAAGAAACTGGCACAGGGCATCGATCGTTTCTTCGTCTTCTGTTTCCCACGCGTAGCCCTCGTCATCGTCACCGAGACCGAGGTCCTTGTTCCAAAACTCTCCGAAGGAGCGATCGTGATGGCGTCGTAGTGCTGCAAGGAACGACCGTGCATCATGATCTCGAAACCACTGATGGGTCGGTTTCTCGCTTGTCGGATCGATACCCTCCGCCTCGAGACATGGGGCGATCTCGTTCCAGTATAGATTGGTGAAGTCCTCGAGTGAGCATGATGTCCATCGGACACCATCGAACGAGGGTGTCTGCTCTACTTCGATTTCGGCATCCTGATCAGTCTCTGACTGGCTCATTGGACTATTTTCCAAGGATTTCGTCTGTTCAGATCTCGAGTGGAGTTGAATTCTGTTAGAAGCCCACTCGCGTCACCGGTTGGCAATTCTGAGAGTGGCATATTCGGGTTGTTCAGCGTTTTAGTTGGATTCCTTATTAGTTTGTGGGTTTGGCTGACTGACAGAGTCTGCTAAACCCATGTTAATTTCGACGAGATAATACGCCATTTTGATAAACCACATACTGCGATACAAACTCTGGTGGCCCTTTACCCGAAGTCACGAATTTGCCTTCTAAAAATCAGATGCTGAACGGTAAATCAGTCTGTCAAAGGATGTTCCGCGTTAATTCACGACCGTGAGTCCACTTACGAAACTCTCGATGTCTGCTTGATCAGTGTAATTGCAACTTATACAAGTTGTTCAGGCGGCGAGGGGTCGTCAACGTAGACCTATCGAAAATCACTGTATTTGAGCACGTTTGAAGTTCGACGACTTACCAACCTTTCGCTCTAACAACTCTGCAATATCTTTGTTAGCTGTTGCGAAAAGTATCTGCCGACGATTATCCGTGGCAAGTTCGATGAGTAAGTTAAAAAACGAAACCGTATTGATATCGTCGAGATGGGCAAACGGCTCATCGAGCAGCATTAGCGGCGGTGCGTGAGGATGGGCCAAGTTGTTCGTGACGAAGATTGCGAGGGCCAACGCTGCACGTTGGCCAGAACTCATATTGCTGATGGGTTCACTCTTCTGGTAGCCACGGCGTGTTACACGGACTTCTCCGTTTTCAAGCTGGACACTCTCAAACTCGTAGGGTCGCTGGAAAGCCTGGAACAATGTCGTGATCACGGACATATGTTTTTTGACGAAAGATGTGAATTCTGACTCTCCGCCGACCCGCTCGAAGGCCGTTTCTAGCCGCTCAATCCCGTCTTGATATGCTTTCTTCTCAGCCTGCAGCTCAGCGATACGCTCGTTCAAATCCTTAATCTCTTCCGATAGTTCAGCCGCCGACGCCAGCATCGTCGGTTCATCATCGATCTCAGCAAGCGTGGCACGGAGAATCCGATAATCGTCTTGGACATTCAGAGTACTATGCCACTCCTCATCAGAGATGTGTTGTTCGATGACCTGTTTTCCAGCTTCGAGGTCATCTAATCGCGCTTGCAGGTTGCTCAACATCGCCGAGGTATCGTCATCTTCGGCGTCAAACTTTGGAATATCAACGCCTACTTCAACGATACTCTGCGAAATCGCATTTCGAGTCTGCTGAAGACGTTTAGCCGGTTTTGTTTGGTCGGCTGCGTCCACACCAAGCTTTCGCAAGGCCTCTCCAACGGTGGTACTCGTTGACGAGGTTGCATTGGGGAAGGACTCAACATCTGGATTTTCCTGAAGCAGTGCCTGAAGTTGTTCAAAGTGTTTCATACCACAGAGATCGTCGAATCGAGCAGAGACATCGTATTGAATCTCCGACCAGGAAGTCTGCTCAAGAATCTCAATTGCGTCCGTGACAGTAGTGATTGTCTGGCGAAGCGATTCTGGAACATCGGTCTCGTCAATGAGCAGATCAGCTGGCTTGTCTCTAGTTCGAATATCCGCGTGACTCTGCTCAATGTAACAGGCAGGACAGTACTTGACAGTATCTGTGATCGTAAGATAGTCTTCTGTTAACGATCGAATTTCCGCCTGCAGCTCGCGTTGACGGGCCTGCAAATCAGAGATCTCTTCTAGTGTGTCTCGCCGCTCCACTAGTTCATCTTTGTGCTCTATAAGTCTCTCTTGAAGCGTCGATCGCCATTCCTCGATAGAGCCTACTTCGATCGAATCATCAAGGTCTCTTGTAGCGTCTGCAATGACGCGTAGATCAGATGGTTGGATTCCATGAGTGCTGAGAATAATCACAATAACGGCTGTGGGGGTTGAAATAGACTGCCATGCTGGCTTCTCAAAAAAAGTTTGAAGCCGCTTCAATTCAGCTCGATCCGTTTCGAGCGTTTTGATCTCCTCAAGTCGGTCGATACGTGTCTCTATCTCATCGATTGTGACTGTAAAGTGGGTGTGAAGGTCACCTGGTGTCGTCGGCAGCTGCTCGTCTTCATCTAAGGCTTTGAGGCTCGTGCGGAGGTACTGGAAGCGCTGCTTCCACTCTGCCCAGCTTTCAGGCCATTTAGTTCTAGAACCCGCACTTGGAACGTCAGCGACGTGCTCGAAATTAGGCGGCTTGGTAACCAGGGACTGGGTAGCAGGCGATAAGTTCTTTGCAGCATTGCTTGCCTGAGATAAGATCGAAGTCGCCCGTTCTCTGTCCTCTTTTGCTTCCTGGAGTTGGATTTCTAGCTTCCGAATTTTGTCTTCCCGTTCGGAAATTTCGTTGTTTGCTCTCTTGATGAGCTCATCCTTTTCGTGACTTGCTTGAGACAGTCGTTCACCGTAAATAAATCGTCGAATCGTCCTTTCGAGATTCTGATCAGAATCCGACTCAATAAGACGGGTAGTCGCACCTGCTTCGTGGTAATTTACTCGATAGAACTCAATATGTTTGTGTTCATTACCCTGGGGACGGAATCCGAACCAATCAGCAATTCGATCACTTACATCTGCTGGATCGTTAGAGAGTGAAACTGAGTTCTCATCATCATCGATCAGAGTGACACGCAAATCATCATAGGCGTGGCTGCGGTTCTCTCCCCGTCGAATCTGTCCGACCATTCCAAGAGTTGCCCCATCAAGTAAACTTGTCTTTCCACTCCCGTTGCGGCCATAGAGAAGCGTGAACGGCTCGGCAGACAGCTCGCGACATTTTGCTGCTGGACGGAATGACTCCCCGAGTTCGATCGTTTCTATAATTCCTTCGTAGGGATCCTCGATCTTCACTTCCTGCTCTGCAATCTCTGAAGGAGAATCGCTAATCAGCAGTTCGAGCCGCTCATCACGATTTGTCGAGTCAGTGTCAAAGAGGAAACCGAGATCGGCATCAAGAAGACTTTGAATCAACTCGCCCCGATCGAAATCCGATTCGATCTTCTTGAGCTCTTCTTCTACAGCTCCGAGAGGTGTGAGAAAAGCTTCCAACGCGTCGGCAGTGACAGAGCGTCGAATTGCAAATCGCGTATCTTGTTCCAATTCGTCGCGAATCGTTTCATC
The DNA here is from genome assembly GCF_003430825.1 of Natrarchaeobaculum sulfurireducens. NCBI lineage: Archaea > Methanobacteriati > Methanobacteriota > Halobacteria > Halobacteriales > Natrialbaceae > Natrarchaeobaculum > Natrarchaeobaculum sulfurireducens. Next base: position 9,934 of record NZ_CP024045.1, read on the forward strand.
CAGATCTGTGCCTTCACGACAAGCCCAGATAAGCTGGATATTCCAGCGATTCGCGATCTCCTCATTGTAGAAAAGGACCTCCAACTCCCGGTTGTCTTCCTCGAGTAATTTCTCAGGATCCGACTCCGACCCTAAGAAGCGAATGAGTAATGTCTCATCACTGAATCCTTCACGTTCGTGCTCGATTTTGTACAGCTCGCCTGGACGATCCACTCGCTGGATTGATTGGGGCGAAAATAGATCAGTAAGCCTTTCGTATCCGTTCATTGTTATAGATCCACAAGTCCGGCATTCGCGTCGACCTCTTCTGGATCACTCATCACACTAGTTGCATCCTCGTATTGTGCAAGCGTTTTCATCTGCCCATCTCCAATTATTCTATTCACCACTACGACTGGCTTGAAGCTAATGTCCTTTTTTCTGAGCCACTCTTGCAGCCATTTTGCGCGGGCAACTTCGTCTGGCTCTGACTCTTGGGGGAGAAACGAGAGACAGATGGGAACATTATCTTCTTGGTATGTCGCGTTCACTGGGACTTTTGTCTGATCAAAGTCTGGATCCAGCTCGATCTCCTCTTTCTCTTCGACGAGTCTCACAACCCCTAGCAATTCGTTCGCAATTGTCTCTGGATGGTTTTTATTACTTGGCCGGTGTTCTGTCGTCGGCTCACGGCGATCGTGCAAACAGAGTAATGGGCCAAATTCCTCCGTCTCACCACCATGAAGCGCTTTTAATGTTTCCCACCGCAGGTGCTCTAATGGGTTGAATCTGTCAGGAATCGACTTGACATCGATTTCTGCCCGCAGGATAGCACCGATCAGTTCTTCATGGAGTGGGGTTGTATCAAGCAGCTCGCGCCAATCCCTGCAATGAGCGGACCCATTGGAGGAAGTTGATGAGATTTCAGTATAGTTATCGCCATTATATACCCACGTTTTGACGAGCTTGAGATTCGCCATACGTCGATTCATGGCAGGAGGGCTATTGGGGTCTGAACGAGCAAATGTGAACTTACTGATCACATCATCTAGCAGCAGACACACATACTCGGATTTGCACTCAGGTCTGGTCCCAATCAAGCCGCCAAGTTGACAGGTCTTGTCGTATTCGCTGCCGAGCACTGTTGAGTGAGCGGTTTTAGTATATATGCCTGAGTACCCGCAGTGCTCAGAGTCGTTGATCGTTCCCCAGTTTGCACTGATATATGTAACTTGTGTTTGAGTTTCGAACAGGTCTTCGCGAAACCGTGTCCAGTTTTTATCAAACGGTCCCGGATTACACTGTACGTGCACAATATAGGACCGTTTTGTGCGGCCGAATTCGATCATTTGCTCTTCCAGTTCTGGATCTCCCACATCGGAACAGGTCCACACAGCGAGTTCCGATTCAGTACCTGCGGGATTGACTCGCCAGACGCCGCTCCCCTCAGCCAGCTTCCGCTCTTCAGCGCTGTTTATGCCGCCGCTCATGTGTTTGTTTTTGAACTGAATTAGCAGTGCGTCCTCTGCGTTGCTGCTACGAGCGGCAGCCTTAATTGGAATGATCGTCGGCGTGACGAACTCTTTTGCGTCATTCTGCGGAACAAGAGTGTTGTTCCTATCGACTACAGTTTCAGCGGAGAGACACTCATAGTTCGAATCCAACTGCTCAATGAAATTGCCCATATTTTCGATTTCCACAGGCGCACACCCAAGCAAAAAAAGCGGACTCTCGGGGGCGAACAGAAATTCTTCATGATCGTGGATCCAGCTAATATCATATGCCCATTCAGGCGCCACTGCCAGCTGACATCCGCTTTCGACAGCTCGCTGGAGGAACGACTCGGCTCTATCCTTCATGTCCACCAATGATGGCAATTCATGGAGATTTCTCACTCGTCCACTCGGTTGCCAGATCATAACCTGCTTGTCCTGTGTCGCGTCGTCGAAAATGGGATATCTATTAGCAGTTAGATCCCCAAGAGCCTCTTGAGCACTACAGATCCGGTCAAAATCAGTCATTGTTGCAGCTTAGTGTATCTGAATATGATTTTCAGTGTACTATATATTTTGCCCATATGAGGTAACTCTCTAGTCTATATAACAAAGAAAGGTAGTACAATGGTGTTTACAACGAATGTTCTGGTCGGCCTTATGATGACCGAGGCATTCTAATCAATATTGGCCTCCAAGATTACAAAAATATGGCTGCAGTTTCTAATCTGTGTACTTCCGGATTATGAAATCGAGGCTGGTGGTCGCTGTTCATCGGCAGGAATCACTTCACTATCCGTCTTTGGTAGGTGCTCATCGAGGTCATCCTCCTCTTGATCGCCGAGCAGATGTTTGAGGACGTCCGCAGCTGCAGGAGAGTACAGCGGGCGGTTGTCGTTCCCGCAGCGGTCGTCCATCGTACAGGCCGGACACCCTTCATCACGACCGCATGAGCAGTCGGCGATGAGGTCGTGGGCACGTTGGGCAACGTCTTCGAAGTGTTCGTAAATCGACCGCGAGAACCCGAGACCGCCCTCGATCCCGTCGTAGATGAACCATCCACTTTTCTCGGGATTACCAGGAAGCCGATTCGTCGCAAGCCCGCCGATATCTCCGCCATCGACTTTCAACTCAAGTGGAGAGACAGCGATCATGGCGTGCTCGACAGCGTGAATTCCACCGAGGTACCCATGAAGCCGTGGTGGGAGGTTGATGCACTCCGGGTTGTGGTACTCCGAGTGCTTGTTGAGCATCGCCCGTTCGATGTCGTTGGGGGTCTCGGCCCAACATAGCTGGGTTCGCATCTCTAACGGGGGGACACCAGTATCATTGCCTAACTCAAGTACTTCTCCACTTCCGATTTCACGCTTGAGGTACGTGCTATAGTGGACCGATACCGTTCCATACCCCCAATTGAGCGTGAATGGCCCAACCTCGCGCGAGTCTTCGATAACTGTGTCATAGATGTTGACTTGCCCCTGTGACTGAGTGTAGTAATTCACGTTTGCTTTTTCAAGAGAGATGTATGGCTGAGGAATGTCTTCTCTGAGTTCAACGACCTGATACTGCTCACCCTGGTGCAAGACAGTTGCCCCCTCATGGTAGTCTCTGTATGCTCTATCGCGACCTATTGACTGATGATCGATCGTATTATCGCCGACCAGCCGGACATCGAAGGTGTTTCCGCCGGAAGAATACAGGCTGATCAAGTCCTGGGGGCGATCGCGATGATTGTACATCACTCCGCCATCGAGTGATCCTTCGAGATCACCCTTCCGTCGGCCGTACTCAACAGCACGTTTCAACCGTTCCTCTCCTCCAAAAGCGTCCGCATCATCCCATGTAAGCGGGAGTTCCTGCGCAGCACAGTTGAGTTGCTGGAGATACACTGGGTTGTTGTCCAAGTCGACGACGGCGCTCTCGTGGTCCTCTTCGAGGACGTACTCTGGGTGTTGTAGGATGTACTGGTCGAGAGTGGAATGGCTCGGAACGAACACCGAGAGTGCGTCTCGAGTTCCCCGGCCTGATCGGCCTATCCGTTGCCAGAACGACTGTCGTGATCCCGGATAGCCCATAAGAACGGTTCCATCAACACCGCCGATATTGATACCAACCTCGAGGGCGCTTGTCGTCGAGACGCCATCGAGGTGGCCCTCTTTGAGCTGGTACTCAGTCGCTCTTCGTGACTTTTTGCCGTGTCCAGCGTGGTAGGCGGCAAGATCGGACCCCTTCTGATAGTTGTTCTTCGGATTGCTGAGGAACCTTTTGGCGCGATTGACGGACAATTCAGTAAGTTTTCTCGAGTCACAGAATAGGAGCGATTGGACATTCTTCTGGCACATATGCGCCCATACTTCTGGGGCCTCAACCGTTGCTGGACGCTTAGCCAGCGCCGGTGAGTCGATATCGTCAGTAAGGCCGTCATCGCCGCTCATCGGGGGATCCCAAAAGACGAGGTGGCGGATTCCTCTTGGAGAGCCATCTTCGTCGACGACCGTCGCAGGCTCACCCGTGAGTGCGAGAGCATGTTCGGCAGGATTACCGATCGTTGCTGTTGTTAAGACGTACTGTGGGTCGCCGCCATAGTAGTCGATGATTCGTTGGGCGCGTCGAAGTATCCAAGCGACGTGCATACCGCCGAGGCCAGTCCACATGTGGGCTTCATCGATAACAACTAGCGAGCAATTCGAGTGAAAATCAGCCCAGAGGTGATGTCCTTCTAAGTACTGATTTAATCCAACAAAGTTCGTGATCACGACATTGCACTCCTCGCGGATACGAGACTTCTCCTCGCTCTTTGTGTCGCCATCATAAACGCCTACACTGATGTCCAGTCCAAGCGTGTTACGCAGGAACTCGTTGAGCTCTTGCTCCTGGTCACGGCTGAGCGCCTTCGTCGGATAGACGATGAGAGACCGTGTATCTGGGTTCTTAATGTATTGGCGGGCGATGTGGAGGCCGTACACGAGTGTCTTCCCGGAGGACGTACTGGTTGCCACACAGACGTTTCTCCCACGTTCAAGCACGCGGAGCGCTTCTCCCTGGTGACTCCACGGGTCAAATTCGAGATTTTGAGCGATCTTAGGAGGAAGTACATCTTCTGCAGGAACGGTCTGTTCCTCTCGAGCGGGAATCTCGAAGTTCTTGTGGACCTGTCCAAAGTATCGGTTCTCTGGGTAGGTATTCTTGAGTTCCCTGCCAGTAAGTTGGAGGACGTCTTTCCCTGTGTCAACGCCTTCTTCGTCGTTTTTGTTCCCCGAATCGTTCCCGAGGCTTGTCTGACTGTAATCGGTGTTGTGGTCGTCGTACATTGTTAGAAGTCCATGAGTCCGGTCTGTGTGGTGTTTTCATCGGCTAGGATGCTGGCACGTTTGTGACCGGGTGCTGCCTCAGCAATGGATTCGTAAACTGCAGCCAACTCGCGGACGTCAGCTTCGCAATATGCTCGAGCCGACTCCCAATCTACGTCACGTGCACGTTCTGGTGACGCGAGAAGGCGCTGAACGGTCTTGGCCAGCGATCCTCCGTCGACGCTTGCTGCTGACGCATCACGGCCATGTCCAAGTGCTTCAGCGACATCTTCGATCTGGTTTGTTCGACCAGGAAGAATGGCGTTGCCTTTTCGTACGGCCCAGTCCAGTAGGTCGTACTCAAACACAGAATCTGTCCAATAGTCCGTATACTCCGGTGCGTGTCCCCTGATGAATCGGCTGAGGTATTTGAAGTCAAAATCGTGGCCGTTCCATGCAATAAGTGAAGGACGATCGTGCTCACTGGCAAGCCATGCGATAAACTCTCGGGTGGCTTTTCCAGGATTGTCTCGTGACGGCTCTTTATCGATAAAGTCTACATATTCATCTGACTCAGGATTGTAGACGCCGATGAGCCAGATGATACTTGGATTAAGGCTATCCGTCTCGATATCGATGAACAGCGGAGTGTACTCTGCTGCAGGGACAGCTTCGTTCGTGAGTCGGATGACACATCCTTTGGAAAGCGCGTGGGCACTCTGGCGGATGCTCTGAGCTTTTGATTCTCCGATTCCCCGAATCTTTTGAAGTTCTCGTTCAGTTGCAGCTATGACATCATCGCGCGTCTTATAGCCGTTCTGAGCTAAATTCTGGGCGGTTTCCCCACCTACGCCGGACAACGCACGAAGCCCGAATTTATTCGCTGGTGTTGTCGAGACTGCAATGTGGCCATCTGGACCGAGCGAAAAACATGCGAGTTCCGGTTCTCCTTGACGACGATTTGGAGCGAGTCCACGAACGGAGAGGCGAACGCTCTCACCGTCGACATTGGCATACCATACGAAATCGTAACTGGCTTCCATCGTCCCTGTGAGGTACGTCGTATCTTGAGCAGCGTGGTGCTGGTAGCGAGCAAGATGTTCGAGACCCTCGAGCGAGGCATCCATTGTGACCGAGTCAGTGTTCGTCTGGATCTCATCACAGATGACGTAGTCCGCGTCGTTCGGGATACTCTGACCACTAGCGGTAGAGGCTCCGCCTATGTAATCGAGAGATCTGATGATAGATACGGTAGTACCCTCAATTTTCTCGGTGTGGACTGCACTCCGCCGGGTGTATACTACTGGGCACGAGGCGGTACGTTCGATCGTGCTTACAATTCGCATATCCAGCTTTTCCTCGACGATATAGATGAGATCAGCCTCGAAGTAGCCGACGAGATCGCTGATAGCGGTCGTTGTTGCTTCGGCTAACGCGTCGCATCGAAGGGCGAGCAAGCGTACGCCGGAATCACCTGTCATGTCTTAGTGCGTAGTAGTACCTAGGAGTCAGATGTCTTATAACTAGCGACTAGTCACTATACGATGTTGCTATTTCTAGATTTTAGCCCATCCTCATTCTATACTCACTATGGTTTCTATTCTAACAAGATCAAAATTTCACCAGTCACCCATTGAATCTTTTTAGTGCCGAACAGGGACTTCTAACAGTTGCTCCACAAGACGAACTGCAAGCTGCTTGTTCAGTGTTCGATTCGCGTTCCCACACTGAGGGGAATGAACACATGAAGGACACCCATCTTCGCATGGGCAGCTACGGAGCATCTCTAACGTCCGCTTGAGCATCGTTTCTAACTTCCCAAACGCTTCTTGCGAGAGACCTACTCCACCTGGATGGCCATCGTGAACGAAAATCGTGCTCTGACCCGTATGAGGATGATATTCAGTTGAGAGACCGCCGACGTCGCGACGAGCACAGAGTATCTCGAGCGGGAACAGCGAGATTAGTGCGTGTTCCAGAGCGTGAATACTCGCGAGGAATCCATCCTCTTTTTCGCTTACTGCTTTAATGTCCTCCTCAATCTGGGACGGGATCGTGAAATAGAGACCACGGGTATGAATTGTTCGTTCAGGAAGCGGCTCGTCAAAATCCCGCTCGACCCCGTCTTCATCTGACGGATGATCGTATAACATGTAGCCGGTCACTTTTTCTGCTACTGTGATGTCCGCGAACCCAACTGAGATCGTTTTGTGTGATGCCAGCTTGCTTGCCTTGAGTTCTTCTTTGACCATAATCTGCTTCTCAGTGAGTGGGCGGGTGTAACCCATCGTATTCACCGACTTTAGCAGCACACGGTCAGCATCGAAATCTGCCTCCGTCACACGGTAAGTTTCCTTCTGGTGATGATATATCGCTCCGGGATGAGCATCACGCAGTGCGTCCCCAAACGGTAACGAGGTGAGTGTCTTGTCTCGCAGGCGATCGTAAAGGTCGATTTGCCGATCGTCAATGGAACGGATATCCATCGTATGCTGTGGGCTGTCCTCTCCGATGTACTTCCACCGAGGGCCGGTTCGGGAACTGAATCGCTCTAATTGGTTTTCCTCATCGAGGGATGCAACAGTCGTTGGATATTCGTCGCCGAAGTAGGACTCATCATTGGTTCCCAGGAACAATTCTTGAGCCGCACAGCAGACATGGTCATCTAATATTTGTGTGTTTGAGGGGTTGACAGCTGCCTGTTCTGGATCACCATCGAACAAACGATCTGGATTCGCCATGCAATATTGGTCCAATGGGTTAGGACTCGCGACGAGGGCGACCAGACTTGGACTCTCTCCTCGTCCAGCACGACCTGCACGCTGGAATGTGCTCATATTGGTTCCCGGGTGACCGTCGAGGAGGACGACATCGAGACTGCCGATGTCAATTCCGAGTTCGAGGGCGTTCGTACTCCAAACTCCACGAATGGATCCGTCTCGAAGGCCAGCTTCGATGGTTGTTCGCCGCTTGTCCGGAAGCGCTGAGTGGTATGCAGTAATTTGATCTGCAAGCTCGTGTTCGCCACGCTTCCGGAGCTTGCTGTCGCACCAGTTCGCATATTGCTCAGTCCCCTGTCTAGCTCGTGTGAAGACTAGCGTCTGATAGCCTCGTTGAACGAGATCACAAAACAACTGAACCGTCTCTGGATGATGAGATCGACGCTCGCCACCGATGATCTCATTGTGATGAGGGACTTCAACTGGCACCGTTGGTGACTGACCTGTTTTTGGATCTCTATCCGTAGTTGATGGTAATCCATCGGCAGTGGAGATCTTTGGATCGTGTTCCTCGTTTTCTCTTATCGGGGGATTCCAAAAGATCCAATGGCGGGGACCTGTTGCGCTGGCATCGTCGTCAATAAGGGTGAATTGAGAGGACGGTTGTCCAGTGACGGATGCTGCGTGTTCAATCGGGTTTCCAATGGTTGCTGAACAGCAGATGTACTGGGGAGTAGAGTCATAATATTCTGCCAGACGTGAGAGTCGACGGAAGACAAGAGAGACATGACTCCCGAATATCCCCCGGAACTCATGCACTTCGTCAATTACGATCGTTTCGAGCTGCTGGAATAACCATTTCCAGTGCTTTGGCGACTTAGAATATGGGAGAAAACTTTTGTGAATCATATCAGGAGTAGTCAAGAGAATATCTGGCTGCTGGGCCCAAACTTCGCGCTTCTCCGAATCTGTTAATAGACCTGTATACGTGGCTATGTTGATGCTCCTATCATTATTAAGGTCTTCAGCTATATTGGAAATTGTGTCCTTTTGATCATTGATCAGAGCATTCATTGGAGCAATATAGAGCGTTTTCCCATGATGATCCAGAGCGCGTTCAAGAGCTGGAACCGTGTAGGCGAGACTTTTTCCACTGGCTGTTGGAGTAGCGAGTACGACATGCCCCCCATCTCGAATGGTTTCGATTGCATCCGCTTGGTGTTGGAAAGGTTCATTGATATTGCGTCGAGAGAGCGCACGTGCTAACCGATCGTCGAGATTAATCGGCGCGGTTTCAGCGGATGTCCCTGGCGTTCGTTCTTGGTGGATAATTTGGCCTTCGTAGTAGGGCCGATCTTTCAGCCACTCGATTGTATCCTCTATAGACATCTTCCCTTCACGAGATTTTGTGTTATAGGTATCATTTGCGTTTTATCTTCTTACTGGCTCAGAAGGTTACGTGCCCGTGACAAGAATCCTTCACGGGAATCTTCAGTTGAGGTCTCACCGAGCCAATCAAAGAACTCATCTGGTGTCTTAATGATCAAATCGAGCCCTCGTTTCTCGATTCGGATAGTCATAGGTGGATCGCGTTTGTACTCGTGGAGTTCGAAGTTCATTGACTCCGGGAAGGTCACCTGTAGCGTGTCACTGTCTTTAGTGATTTCGACGTCCTCTCGGTCGATGAGGTTTCGCCAGCGCTCTCTGCCAGTGTCATATGCTTTCTCAGCCGGTTCGGTGGGGAAGTAGTCTGGCAGCGGTCGGTCGGCATGCTCATAGAGGTCCTGCATGGCTGCCCTCACTTCACGAAGTGCGTCAGAGTCCGTTCCAAGTACGAGATCGCGGTTGAGATATTCGTATCCGAACCACTGGAAAATCGGGTTCTCCGTGTCGATTAGACGGTTTACTTCAGCTTCCCCCTGATGTGAGGTCATGAAATTCACATCGAATCGGAGGATTTTAGCACGGTTTCGGAACCACTCTCCAGGCCGCTTATCGTTCGAGATGAAGGCGAACATCGGATAGGCCGTTTCGCCGGTCCATCCACTCCAATAGTTTCGAAGCGTGTCCAACGAGTTCACCTTCTGCTTGGTGATGTCGTCGACGACGACGGGGAACGACGTGTGTGCTGAACGTAGATTCCGGACTTTTCGTTTCCCAATTTCATCTGCGTCGACGGGTGCTTCGACACGGTTTCCACTGATCAGCGACAAGGCAAACCGACAGAACGTCCCTTTTCCTCCGTTTGACTCACCAAAGACGTAGAGGTACGGGAGAGCCTTGTCGAGGTTAATCCCGTGCTCACGGTAGAACGCGGCCTGCCGATTGGCGAATGGGGCCCAGAAAAACCAGAGTAGTGCTTCGTACATGTGGGCTTTGACCGCTGTTGGGTTGTTGGAATTCCCATAGTTGTCTACCGTCGCAAAGTAGTCCTCAATCTCAACAAGTGCCTGATTGACCTGCTCTGGGTCAGATGGGGGCTGCGTGACACGATAGACTGTGCCGTCGTAGTGGAACTTGAGCTCGTCCTTGGACTCGTTCAGGTGCATTGTCGGGACATCGAACACCTGTTGTGCGTACCGCTGGAAGGCATCTGGCGTTGTCGTCAACGTGTCATTCGACACCGTCGCATCGAAATCGGTCATCTGCGACAACGTATCAACTGTCGACTCTTCGTACCCGCGTAGAGACAAGGTGATGCGGTCCTGTGGCGCATCTTCTAAGTCCGGATCCTTCTTGCTAGATTCGCCTTCTGAATCGAGCTCTGCCTCCTCTGATTCCTGTTCTGCGGCGGTATCTGTACCTCCATCGAGTGCGAGATCCACTGTTTCAACTTCTGCATCGATATGGTCCGCCAGACGACCGTGAACCTCTCCCAGTTCGTCTTGTGTCCCCACACGTCCTTCGGTGTACAGTTTGATTACCTCTTCCCGGTCATCGTCCGAGAGTTCGAGTTGTTCGGAGAGATCTTCCAGGAAGGGTCCGCCACTGTTGTATGAGTCTCGGTGATCGCGATAGAGTTCCTCGAATTCCCCGTAGAGATTACTGTCTGTCTTCGTATCATAGACGACGCCTACGTTGGTCTGATTCGACCATGCATTTCGCGAGAGATTCGGAGAGCCAACGATGACTTTTGCTGGTGTACCGTCACCGGTGTCCTCGAGTTCGGATTCATCCGTAGCCTTTCCGCCGAGGGTCATCTGATCTTTATCACCGTCCTCATCCTCTCCTTCTAAGACAGAGTCGTCGTACTCGATGAGATACAGCTTGGAGTGGACCTCCTTGTTCTCACAGAGGTAGATTACGAGCTTGCCTTCACTCCTGAGTTGTTCAAGCCGATCTGCGAGATCCGGCTTGTCGATGAGGCGCTCTCGGTAGTCAGAGACGTCCCCAACGACCACCTCCAGGGACTCCAAGTCGTCGAGGTCTTCGAAGAGATCCAGAATAAACTCGGGGGAGTCACAATAGGTGACGACACGCATTCGTTTTGCACCATCGAATACGTCGGAGAATGACCGCCAGCTCTTGAAAATCTCGACGTGGCTGTGATCACTGCTTCTGGTATCAAGGGGAACGTCGAACTTCATTGGATTCGAAATTGGACCTTCATCATTTAGGTGTAGTCCGGCCGAGGTTCGTTAGGGCCACTTTCCGTACGACAATCTGTAGGTTCGATCCATCCAGCTGTAATCTCGGCTCGTTTGTGGGATGGATTCCGACTCGTGTGTTCATATGCCATCCTCTTTGAGGCCACCAATACTCTGTCAGGAAATAAATGTTCCGACTAGAACCATCTCAAACACGGTATTATGAAAATACTACCATCAAAAAGTAGTTATATCTCTAGTCTGGTTGAGGTACTATGGCAACAGATACCCTGACCGCGAGTAATCTCGTCGCGGCGGAACGAGATGGCGAGTACGGTCTTACAGTCCCGTTGCGGATCGACAAGGTCGAACGAACCCCAGACCACGACTGGTGGGCGCAGCTTGTACACTGTTCAGATGTGCTGGGGACGCACGTGAAGATCACAGTTTTCGACGATGACGACTGCGATCTCGTTGACTACTCCTTTGAAGAAGGCACCTGGTATGAATTCGACGACGTCAACCCTGACGTGTACCAGGGAACCATCGGTATCAAAGCAAAGTGGGATCGGCAGGTCCGCCAGCTCTCTGGGCGACCAGAGAGGTCGCCTTCAGACACGACTGACATTGTTCGTCGACTTGGTGCAGTCGATGCCATTGCAGCACTCGACATCGAGACGATTACGACTGTTTCCGAGCGAGAACTCGAACCACCAAACCCAGACCATCAAGAACTACTCTGTATCGGCGTTGGATACCGAGGTAGTCCGAGCGAGGAGATTGAGGCTGAGGTCCTCTTCCGTGAAGGCGAGACGGCTTCTGCGGAACTCGACGCTATTGAGTCGGTTGTGAACTGGCTCGATGCGAGGAATGTCGATGTTCTCATCACCTTCGGGGGCGCGTGGTTCGACCTCCCAGTCTTGGTGGGTCGTGCGGAACGGGCAGCTGCGGAAATCGGTGAGCCTGGACGAGCAGAGAATGTACGTACAGCACTCGAGTCCTACTACCATGCCGACCTCTCGTCGGCAAAGAATCGGGTGCTGGGGGAAGGTTCACTTGAGGATATGGCTGAACATATTGGATCGCCCGCACCGAAGACGCTCTGGACGGATTACGAAACTGGCCTTGAACCGCAGACGTGGCGCGAGAGTCAGTGGGAGATCATGCGAGAGGAAGACAGCGACCCCCCGTCTGACGATCTTGGGGATCCCACCGTATTCAATAGCGATATTCCATACTTCGGTGAGGCGTGGCTAACGGCTAGCGCAGCAGGAGAGGACAACCGAGCCTCGAACCTGTACGCGTGTCTCCAAACCTATACGCTCGCAGACATCCATCCCTTGTTCGCTATAGCTGACGATGAGCGGTCGACCGGTCAACCGTCATTCTCGATGACCTACTAGCGGCCTCCGTTTTCTTGACGCCATTCTTCCCCGCAGGGAAGGGAACTGTGCTGGCACCACCTACAGTGTTCTCCAGTCTCGTACCCGCTGAACGATGTCTCATTGATTCGATCCATCGTCGTCGACACTGCTGCTCGTACTGAATCTAATTCACCTTCATCGAACGAACGGGTCTCGATTTTCGGACCGATATTGCCGACATAGGCGTATCCCGCGCGGGTAATCGGTTCCTCGTAGAGGTCACGACAGGCGAGCAGGTACAGTGGCAGCTGCTTGTTCTCGTCAATGTCTCGGTGACGCTCGGTGGCTTTGTAGTCGATGACGACCAACTCACTGTCCGGGGTCCGATAGACGGCGTCGATAAACCCGACGAGTTCGTGGCCATCCACTTCTAGCTGGAACTCTCGTTCAGCATCGACGATTTCCCAGCCGCTTAGATCGAGGTCGAAATACCGGTCGATGCATTCCTTCGCGACCGGTAATTCATCCGTGGCACGCCGTTGTCCGGCCAGCCGCTCACAGATAGCGTACCATTCTGCTCGCTCTGCTGCCTGTTCCTTCGCAGCAATCTCTGCGGTATCGTGAAACAGAAGCCCGACTATCCGCTGTGAGATACCGTCTCCGCCATAGCCGTTCTCGCGGTAGTCGGAGAACCCGTTGACGACGTAGTCCAGGAAGTGCTGTCGGGGGCACTCCTCGTAGGCCTCAAGTGAGGTGTAACTGTGCTGGAGTGCCGGGTTTGGGGTCATTGGCCCAGTCAGGGCGTCAATTGAAAATCGTCGGTTCTCAGGTTCTCTCTCTATTGAGCCTTCTATGAGCTTGTTTCCGAATGTGATTACCCGGTCTCGTCCGTCTGATGCTGAGAGCTTCTCAGAGCCGTACGTCACTTGTCCAGAGACATCCCCAACTACCGTGCTCGCGAGGGAGGCTGTCCAATCAGCATGGTCCGATGGAAGGCACTCCTGCAAATCGCGCCAGATCGGGAGATGACCGCTACCTGGCCGCCAGGGAACGGATTCTGGGAGGATGCTCTCGACAGCATCGTGTACGGGCCTTTCGTCGTCAGTGTCGTCTTCATCCCTGCTCCCGTGGAGTACGAGTATCTCTTCGGCGCGGGTGATCCCTACGTGGAGTATCCTACGGGCTTCATTGGCATCTTGAGCGACGGAATCTTTGTCGAATGCTGATTCTGGACCTTCAGACAGTGCTGACTCGAATGTATCGTAGGTTCGTGACCCTGGTTCCCACTCGTCAGCGGTCAACCGGGGCATCAGAACCACGGGAAAGTCGAGTCCCTTACTCTTGTGAATGGTCATGACGTTGACCGCGTCGTCGGCCAGTTCTGGCTGACTTGTCGGTGCCGACCCGCTCTCCTCGAGGAGCGAGTCATAATGCTGCAGCGAATCGATGAATTGCGGCGTGAGTGGGGGCTGTACAGCGTCGTTTCCATACTGGTCGATAATCTCGTCCAGCTGCGCCAGGTCACGACGCTCTTGCTCGCTGAGGTACCAGTCGATGTTGGTCAGGCGTTTGAGTTCCCGGTAAAGGTGGCTGAGGGAGGCTGTTTCACGTAGTTTGAGAAGGCGAAAAATGTGTTCTCGTACTTCCTGAATACGGTTGGGCTCATCGAATACTTCGAGGGGTTGGTTGCATACCCCAGCATATGTACCGTCATCGTGGCTATTGACACGACGCAGATCAGCATCGGTGAGACGGTAACGCATCGTCAGTACCCGGTTCCAGCTTACGTCGTCTTCTTCGGGACGTGCCAGCGCCTTTAGATAGGCGACGACGGTGCCGACCCCGATTGATTCGGTGGAGAGGTCCCCCGCAACCTGATAGGGAATTCCTGCCTCGTCGAACCCTTCGAGAATTGGGGTTGCGTGGTCGTTATTCCGAACGAGGAGTGCGATTTCCCCCGGATCGTACGCCCGATCTAGTGCTTCTGCATAACCACTCAGAAGATTTCGGGTGACAGTTACCAACTGCTCAGCTCGGTCGCCTTCGTCGTCGGCTTCCTCCACGACTGCGACCGTGTCTCCGTCGAAGTCGGGTTCGTGGACACGTGTGAGCGTTTTGGTACTCCGCCGATCCGCTAACCGCTCTAGTGCTTCATTTGCGAGGTCGAGAATGGGCTGACGTGACCGGAAGTTCTGTTCTAGCGGTTCGTCTTCGAGATCGGGCCCGAAGACGTCGTCGAGTTCGTCAGTGATGTTCGCGACGTTCGCGCCGCGCCATTCGTAGATTGCTTGGTCGTCATCGCCCACGACGAATAGGCGATCTTCTGAGACGAGGGACGTAATGAGGCCGAACTGGAGACGATCGGTGTCCTGGAACTCGTCACAGAAAACGTAGTCCCATCGATCGCCCAGTCCCTCTCCGACGTCAGTCTCGAGCAGCTCTACTGTCTTAACCACGAGACCATCGAAGTCAAGCAGATTTCGCCGGTCGAGCTCTCGCTCGTATGCCTCATACCCTGCGTTCAAATCCAGGGCAGTTTTACACTCGCTGAGGGCATCTCGGAGATAGTCTGTCAGTTCGAGCTTCAGGTCGTTTGGTATCCCGCTCGGAGCTCCACTACTGTACCCTCCAAGCAGATATTTCGGCAGCTTGTGTGCATCCTCGGGAAGCGACCGCTCACCAGCCTCATGCTCCTCAAACGCCACTTCGAGCGCGTCACAGAGGTCAACGAGTCGGTTGAGGAAGTCTTTAATGCTCGCCTCTAATCCTTCATCGCGGAGGGTATCCCGTTCTGCGACGAGGTCGGCTCGTGTATCCGAAATGCCGTCGAGGACGGTCGAAACTGAACGGCCACCAAGATGGTCGCCTGCAATCTCCTCAATACGATCTGGCACAGCATCGAGTTCATAGACTTGTTCCGGTGATCCGAGATATTCCTCGATCTCTGCGGGCGAAATCCCACTTCGCTTCATCGACCCGATAAACGAGAGGAGTTTCGATGCGACGCCGCTCCCGTATGAATCTGGGCCGTAGACATTGGGTTTGACGGCACGGTATTCGATCTCGTCGAGGACGTCGAGTACGATGACGTACTTTTCAGCATCCGTTGCGATCTCGAAGTCTGGATCTAATCCCGCGTCATAGGCATAGTCCGTCAGTATCTCGTTGCAGATAGAGTGGTATGTGTACGCGTCGACGTCGTAACCTGCTGGTCCGAGTTTTACGTTGAGTTTCTCACGCATCGAATCAGCGGCGTTGTTGGTGAAGGTCAACGCGAGAATCCGATCCGGAGAGACCCCGTGTTCATCGATGAGATTCTCGATTTTCCGGACCATCGTGAACGTCTTTCCAGTACCCGCACCCGCGAGTACTCGCATAGGGTACCGCTCCGACTCGATTATCGTCCGCTGCTGTGGCTTCGGATCCTCATCGTCTTCGATGGTTGGGAGCCAGTCAGGCACGTCGTCGCTCATCGCTGCACCCCCTCCGCGAGAGATTCTACGCACATCTCTCGGAACGTGCAGTCGGGACAGGCCTCATCGTGAATGAGTGGGAATGGATCTGGGTCGTGAGAACCGCTCGTAATCCCTTCGTGTGCACGTCGCAGGAGATTCCATATCGTGTCATGATACTCTTCGTAGATGTCCGTCGTATCGCGTGGATAGCCCCGTACAGAGATTTCGTATCCGTCTGGTGTGCTTTCGAACGACGTCCGATTCAGGAGACCGTAGAAACTGAATCGAACATTCATCCCATCCTCGTAGAGGTCAGACTGTTTGACGCCCTCGATGTATGTGGCCGCCTGAAATGCGTTCCTGACTCTCTTCGGGTCATGATCCGTTCCGTTTAGGTGATCCTCGAGGACGCTCGCAGTATACGACGTGATCACGTCATTGAGGTTCCGTTTGTAATCGATGACATGGAGACCTTCGTCAGTACGGAGGATGTTGTCGGCTCTCCCACGCAGTCCGAGGCCGTTCTCCACGCATTCGAGCCACTTCTCCGTCGCGATCGATTGACGAGCGTGATCAATGCCGTGGCCACCATCCGGGTCAAAAAAGGTCTTGATAGCCTCTAGATTTTCGAGGCGCTGGTATTCCTGGTGGGCGTTGGACGCGTACTCATCCGGGTCGATATGCTCTCTCCATTGCTCTGGGAATGCCTCTACTGCCCGATCGTAGATGAGATGGGCGTCATCTTCTGGACTAGTTGCTTCACAGACAACCTCGATTGTTCCGTGATAGGCACGCCCCTGATTCAGGTACAACCGTGTCTTCTCTGGGGTGTTGACCTTCTGTACGTACTCATAATCGAACTTCCGCTGGCAGTCCGCGTAGGTCGCAAGACGCGACGGCGAAAGGAAGGTAACGTCAGTCACGACGAATCCCTCCGGCAGCGAACTCGATACGTGCTTGCAGCGCATCCCGAAGCTGCTCGCCACGGGTTCCGCTTTCACTGAGGAGGTGCTGAATCTCCGAAAGCTCAGTTTCGACCTCGTCGAGAGAGACCGTCACATCCTGGCTGTGAGAGCGACGGACGTCTGCAAGGGCGTTGTCGATCCGAGAGAGCAGGTATTCTTCCGCTCTTCGCTCGCTCCTGATCTCTGATTCTGTCGCCTCTTTCACCCACGGCAACTGCCGATAAGCGTCCGTGAGAAACCGCGACGGCTGAGCACGCTCTTCCAGTGCGGTGTCTTTGTGATTGTACAGACAGAAGTACAGGCGGTCGCCAGCAGCGGTTGCTCCGATGGCGAGCCGCCGCCGCGCGTGCTCTGCATGGTATCGTCGGAACGAGCGGCTTGACGCTGTCGAGGACGTCGGGAAGGTGTTGGTGACATCTTCCGCCTCGACCTGTGTTACGCCCGGATAGTCCGGCATCTCTGAGAGGCGTTCTTGGGAGAACAACCGAGTCAGGGAAGGTGATCCAGGGTACTCTTCGTCGACGATGTCCAGCAAAAAGACTGCTCGGAAGGTTCCGTTTTTAATCGCCTGTAAGTGATCGACCCGGACACCTCCGTCAAGTTCGGTCGAACTTGTTTGGTTCTGTTGAGGGGCATACTCGTGAGCCCGTTCAAGCATCGAGGCGAACGACTTCCAGGTCGTTTCGATGAACGACGTGTCTTCTACGAACTCCGCCATAGCGAACGCCCGCCGAACGTTCCCGAATTGGGCACGAACGTTCAGTGGGGACGTCTCCTCAGCAATTCGAACCTTCATGTTTGACTCGGTTGCCCACCGTCGGAGCGGACTCGAGAGGCCCTCCATCTGCTCGATAGAGGCCAGAATCGATTCGTCTAAGACCGAGGCTTCCAGCAGCTCTATTCGAGTATCGTCATCATCGGCTGCCAGATAGCGAACGACTTGTAGTAGCTCTCGAATCGCGGGGTCATCGCCGAACCCTGTGACAGTCGAGGACTCTGTCGGAACCCCTGTCTGCTGGAAGGCACGAAGCGTCTCGATTACTGCGGAACCGCTCTGTTTCAGTGCGACGGCGAAATCCTCGTACTCCCAGTTCTCTCGATCTCTAAGCCGCTCGATTTCATCGGCGACTTTCTTGATCTGTTCGTCGGCGGTTTCTGTCGGAATAACGTTCACCTCCCCCGCCTCGGGATCTTCGTGAACGGTTTCATTCGCTAGGTACGCACCCGTCGCATCCGGACGAGATGGGGGCGCTGTCCTTGCAGTAGACTCTGTCCTCGAAAATGAGACGTAGTCAGTAATTGGCCCCGGCTCGATCCATGTACGCCGAACACTTGCGTTCTCTTCTGCTACACATACGAGTTCCAGCCCATTTGCTAAGGTAGCGAGATAGCGACGGTCAAGCGGCAAGAATTCCTCAAACTCGACGGTGAGGATTGCCTCGACATCCACTACGTCGTCTCGTTTCTCGGTCTCCGATAGCGCCGCATTCGCCTCAGTGATTAGCTGGCCGCGTTCCAGGTGGTCATGTTCGCTGAGCCATTTGTGGAACGCTTCCACGAGTTCTGCAACTTCGACTAGCTCTGGTGTCTTCTCAAAGGAAACATCCTGCCACGTGATAGTTTCCATGAGCTGGGCGATATCACTCAGGAAGGAGGGTTGTTCGGCTGCACGCTGGAAATGCTCGCTGTCCCACTCTTGATCTTCGAGGAACCGATGGACGAGTTCGCGACGAATCGCGTCGGAGAGGATCGCCCGGTCATCGGTCTGGTTTACGACGTCGGTCGCTTGAACGACTAAAGACGTTACTCGCGGGACTGCTGCACCGGGTGTTGTATCTTCGAGTTCGTCCCGAAACGTATCCATGCTAGTCGGCGACCCGGTGATGACGAGGATGTCCTCTGGGCCGTATTCGTTGAGCAACGACTCATACTGTTCAATTACCGTGGATATGAGATCTCCAGTGCCAAATGGAACGGTAATCAAAGTCCCCTCAAAGTACTGTACCTCAGACACGCTTGACACCCCATAGGTTCACCTGTCCTTCCATGATAGGTTTCGAACTGCTCCAGATTCCCGTTATCTGAGCGCTTGAGTCTGAATTAGGATACACTCTGAAAGAGGATCTTGCTGGATGAATATACATCATACTGAAAGGTCTCACATTCCACCTACAAGAACGTTCGTGCTACGCTAAAACTGAAAATTGGACCATTCAGATGGTACATATTTATATTATGCCAGAGTGAAGTTCCTATATGACAGACCCATCTGATGGTTCTGATTTCATTGCAGATGCTGAATGGCACAACGAATGGTGGGATACAGATGCTGGTTCATTATCTGAGTTAGAGGAAACCGCTTCTCTAGACCCTCGATCGGATTTGCTCAAGGTTCTTCAGTCAATTGACGAGGAGCGAGAGAACGGAACCAAGAGTCTCGTATATCCAATTTATGGGCCAACCGGAATCGGGAAGACGACGCTTCTCCAACAATTCATCGCTGCAATCCTTCATTCAGACATTGTCGAATTCTCTCCAGGACACCGTGATTTAGATATCGTTGGGTCTATTGATCCACGTCAGATCCTCTATGTTCCTCTTGAGGATTCTCTCTACCATCTCGAACCCTCGAGCAGTGCTGTGGAAAAATTAGAAAACGTTATCGACTACTTCCGTTCCCATGTGGCTCCCCGCCGAGGCCGCAAGTACATCATCCTCGACGATATCGGTGCTCTACGACTCGATGAAAATGAACAGAGTGCGCTTCTGGACCTCGTAGACGATGATACCTATCTACTGCTGACCGGTATTGTAGAATCGCAGGTCGATCTGCGTGGTATCTCGGCTTCGAGCGAGCCCAAACTCAATTATCCTCGACCGATGTTGCCGATGAAGTTCATAGACACAATCAAGCAGGGGGCATATGATGATTCTGCGTTAATCGAGACAGACTCTGATTTTGCTCTTCGAGTGGAGTCTCATCAAACGAGGAGTATGGATGGTGAGTCGCTGATAAAGGATGTTCGTAGTAATTTGTCTGAATCGGATGACTTGGACGACGCAGTCGCTTCGTTGAATCAGCTTTACTTTGAGGTTTTCTCGGATGTTGAACGAGATGGGCTGTATGAGGCCGCTCGTGAGTACCTGCAGAAAGGGGGAATCTTCCTACGCGCTAAGGAAACCCCGGTGAAAAACGAACTTATCCGATCTCATCTCCTCTTGTATCTCTACAAGGAACTCGCAGAGTATGAATCGATTCAACGACCAGAGAACCTCCATCGGGTCGCTTCATTAGCTGCGAGCCAGGCAGGGAATGAACTCAGATATACGGACATCAGTGATCAATTAGAGGTTGACCGTCGGACTGTTGATTCGTACTTATCCGTGCTGGATGACGGACTCTCAGTTTCGGAATCCCACGACTTCTCACTTCAACGTCACCGTCGTACTCGACTTTATCTCCGGAATCCGCGCCACGTTGTACTTCTGTCTCAGCGTCAGGAGCACCACGGATTTGAAACATACGAGAAGACCCGGTCACTCAATCACGAGTTCGAGTATAAGCTAGCTCGAACCGTCGCATTCGACCATGCAAAACGACTGGCGTGGAGGGTTGGCGGCTCAGGTGACGAGGATCCTCAGGTCGAATACTTCGAAACTGAGTCAGGGACGGTCGATTACATCCTCCACAATGAGGATGGGTTAGTTGTCCCGTTCGTTCTCTCCTACCATCCACATGCTGGAAATGCCGACGAAATCGCAGCAGAATTTGACCCATCCGTTGGGAAACATCCGATACCCGGTGGGGAAGAACTTCGCGATCTCAATTATGAAGCGCCTTATCGGTTTATCATCACCGATAGCTTGCCAAAGGAAGTGACGAAGTCTGGTTCACTTGTCGTAGAGTATGAAGGTGTCGATCTCTGTTACATCCCCTACTGGTTGTTCCTTCTCATTTGCTAGCTTCTATTCCTCTGCTATTGGTTGAACACCTATTTTGGATTTACTGGTGCAATGTACTCATTCTTCCAGGACTCTCCGTCTCGCCACTGCCAATAATAGTATTGATAGCCCGGCTTTGTTTCTTTGATAGTTATATAGGCGCCACCTGTGGGAACTTTCTCGTAATCTTTTGGGTCTGTTGAGATTTCACGATCTTCAAGATTCTTGAGTTCACCTTCCTCAATTTCATCTTCATCTCGTTTTTGTTCGAGTTCGTGCCTTTGTTTTGCTCGTTTCCAGGTTGCTAGGTTAGCTGCATACTCGGCGATCAACTCGAGCCGTTTTGGTGACTGGCTCTCGAGGGGATCCAGTACATATGCAGGTAGCTCTGGTGGGTCTGGTTTCACTGGGGCGGCACTCATAGTTACCCCACACGATCTAACATCTTGTAACTTGTGGGGTAATTCAAGAGATACTCTTTAAGCAACTTCTCGCCACCGTTATCTGGAACTGTCCTCGGAACGATTCATCTGGCAGTAAATCCACTGAAGGCAGAACTGACTGCTTCTTCTACTCTAATATGGTAATTCACTACCTCTCCATAGATTGAATTTAAATATGATCGAAAGGTCAGATCTCAATATGGCTTGGTGGAACTTCGTTGCGTTCGTCTTTGGCCTTAGCTTCTGGCACCACCTCAAACAAGAACGCCGGCAGACTACTCTTTCAGATCGAATTGAAATTGAGCCGGGATCCTATGAGACACTCTTTTTTGCTCTTGAGGAACCAGGGCAGTGTCAGTACTCAATCGAGGTTCTCGATGGGCCACCGATTGAAACAGTGCTATTGGACGGTCATGAGTTTCGTGCTCTTGAGGCCAAGAGAGAATATCGGTATTACGAGGAAGGATCTCTTTGGGAAGTGAATCACGCTTCGCGATCGATCGACCTCTCCGCTGGTGAATACGTCTTGCTTATCGGACTACCAGTTGATTTTGCAGTTGAATACGGGGATTATCCTCTCGAATCTACGATTGCTGATGTGGATCTTGATGTCTCATATTGATTGGTTATTTTATCAGGAAATTTTATGTATACTGGATCAATACTGGCTGGTGAGGTATCGTGATTCACCCCCGATCATCCCTCCAGATGCCCTATGCAATCACGGTCAATAACGCTCGAAGAGATTGACGAGTTGTTCCTCAAGTGGAACGACCACATTAACGCGTCAGCCCTCTTCCGACAGGCGCTCAAAGAAGAAATGCGAGTTCGTGACATCGATCCACACGAGTTTCGCGACTTGTTCAAGCGGGCAGAAGAACAAGGTTACGAGTTCGAAGAGGTTCTCGAGCAAACGAATCGGATCGATGACCTAGAGCGTCTCGTAGAGGGCAGTGTGGCTTCAACTCGGTCAACCAGAACAGACTAGCGTAGCCAAATCTGGCATCCCCCAACGTGATCAACGATGACCAACAACCCCCATAGCAATACGGACTCGACTGGAGCGCAAACAACCTCTGACCGCATTCAAGGGCGTTTCGTTCGCCAGCTCGCCCTTGTAGTGGTTCTGTTCAGTCTCATCGCAATCAAACCGGTCGTCGCTCAAGACGACGTTGTTTGCGAGGCAGAGCAACTGCCAGGCATGATTTCGGGATTCTTCCAGATCACAACGGCGCTCGGAATCGTTGGACTGGTCGTTGTCTGGCAGGCCGATTCACTCGCTGAAATGTTCACGGTGAATCCTGAGCAGAAGAAGGGGCTGAAACAGCACAAACGAACCGCGCTGAAATCAGCAGTGATCCTGCTGGTACTCGGTCCCCTGTACACAGTCGCTGGTTCGACGATGGGACTCCCCCTCGCTGAGTGCGTTGATCTGGTCCCCTGGTAACGCCGTCTCCCAGCTGAACACGCCCATCAACACGGCCCTCGAATGCGTCAGTTGGCCTTCACCCTCGGGATTGTCCTGATCATCAGTGGTTTCGTTGCCGCTGTTGGTCTCGTGAGTGCCGACCATCCACCGCGACCCGGCACCGATGATACCGATCTCGATGAGAACGAGACAGCTACGCTGTGGTCGAAGGAGCCAAACGAGTGTCTCAGTGACGAGGAGTACTACGACCGCTACGGCGAGAACCGCACCGACCTTCACGCGCTTGGGAACTGCACCGATATCACGTTTGCAGAGCCCCCAGATACAGCGGAAACCTGGACTGCATACGACTTCGAGTCACTCGAGCCCGGTGATAGTGACACGTCCGTGTATCCAGAGTCCGCTGAGACGGAGGACTCACTCGGGATCGCGGACGCCCACGCAACCGTGTTTGCCGTTCAGCCGTCGACGATTGTTCACAAAGACGAGAACGAAACGCCGCTATACGTTGCTCCTGAAGGCGAGTTCCGAGGATTCGTAGATTATCGAGTTCGTGTTCCGGATGATGACGTCGATGGCAATCGAACCATCGAGTGGTCCCTTCTTGAACACGACCTCGACGAGGTTCGACTGAAGCAGGACGGCGACGTCATTGCTGCACAAGATGGCCAACACACGCCTATGTTCGAGTATACTCTCGATGGGAGTGGTTCGTCGACGCTCACAGTTGAGGCAGATATCGAGGTCCGCCTCGAGCGGGAAGTTACGGAGCGAGTCGGGAATCGAACCGTAACGCGAACCGAACTCGAGACAGATACCCTCACCGTCTCGAGCGACCTCGATGTCGAGATATACGATCTCACTGCAACCGTCTATCACGCTGAGTATCCGGATGGCGACGCTGGTGTCGCGATCTATCAGTCACAGCCATGGCACGGCTACGCTCTGACGAAAGATGATGAGGCCAGGGTCCGAGGCGTCTGGCGGTACTACACAGCTCGAGACACCGACTGGGATTCGCTCGTTCACGCGTCGGCCACTGATCGAGAAGTAGTCGACGCTGCTGCCCTGCCGGTGTACGTGCGAGCGTTTCCATCAGAGACCGGGCCACGTGCAGATCCGATCCGTGATGGGCCAGCTATCGAAGAGACGTGGGGTGCAGAGAGTGCCTCACCGAACACGACCGTCCACGAGAACGTCGACGTCGATATCGTCGACGAACCGTACACTCGCTCGTATGGCCTTGCGATTCGCCACGATACGGTTGATCCCGACTATCTCGAAGTGCAGGGGATCGTCCGAGGCACGACTGCTGAACTCGTCGAACCGGACGATGGGACCGAGCGTGATATCTATGAGAGTGAGCTCTCGGTCGAGGTTCGCGAGCAAAACGAGTCCGCAGCAACGCTCGAGATCGAACTTCGTGATGCCGAGTCTGGCGATCCGATCATGCTTGAGCAGCCGTTCGAGGATGACCCTCGGTTTGCACCGATCGGTGTCGAGACCCGTGACGGCTACATCACAATCGCTGACAAGCGCGTCGAGACGGACGAATCTGGTCGTGCGACAGTCACTCTAACCCAGCCCGGAATCCACACCGCAGAGTACCATCCCGGTTCGTGGCGGACGCACGACCCCGCGTACGTTGGGGATACGGCGAGTGTCTCGTGGCATCCACTGACGACGGCCAATGGCTGGTTCACACTTGTTGTCGATGTCCTCTGGCTCTCGATCCCCTTCGTGGTCGCGCTGTATGCAGGTCTGAAACTCGGCTCGTTCCTTCACATCCCAGACGAACACAATCCATGACTCAACACAATCACACAACCCGACGTACCGTCCTGAGTGGAATCGTGACCGGCGCAGCTGTCGCCGTGAGTGGGTGCCTTAGCGGCTCCGAGAACGGAGGTTCAGAGAACGGAGCGGATAGCCTCGATGATGACGAGATTTTTGAGGATCTCTTCGTCGAGGGAACCGAACTCGTCCTCGAATTCACCGAGGACTCGTCGGTCGATCAGGTGAACGTGATCGATCCGAACGGAGAGGCGTTCGCTGAACAGTCCATTGCAGCCGGTGTCGATCGTGAGACGATCGAAATCGGGACTGAATACGAACCCGGTGAGTACGACGTCGTCGCGCTCGAGAACGGTGACGAACAGACAACGCAGTCAGTGACGGTTGAACCAGATGTTCGCATTACCGACCTTCGACTTGGTCGGAACCACCCAGATGAGATGTTTGAGGGTGCGAGTGATCGTGAAATTCGAAGTGAGGCTATTCTCACACTCGAGAACCATGGGACTGGACCAGAGGCTGCTATCCGTCTTGCATTTGATGGCGAAATTCCCCGCCAGACACCGGATGAGGACGAGTACGAGGAAAGTGGAATTTATGACATGGAGAGCGATTTCAGTGGTCATGCAGATGCTGTTGTGATTCCTGCTGGCGAAGAGGTAACCCTCTATAGTCAACGGAGGCCATTCTCATCAGCATCAGAGAGAGTAGACTGTACACCTGAAACCGAGTACGGACAGTTTGAGGTAACTATTGAGACTGAAGTGTCGGATGAAGTGACCGCAGAGACGTACGAGGTCTCATACACAGGCGAAAATCTAGTTGAATGTGATATTGAGATTGAGGTGACGTAGATGATGAATCCTATGTCACTCACCGAGTTTGGTCGTCGGTGGTTCGAAGACATCGTTGAGACGGTTATTGAGTGGTTTCAAGAGGGTCTCGTAGACGGATATAACGATCTCACAGAGGAGTTGTTTGGAACACCTGTTCCCGAAACGGATGGGGATTTTGTGTTTGGCCAGCCAACGAACATGCCTTGGGTGGATTTGCATAATTCACTTGTCACTGGCGAGATCATGCTATTATCGCTGCTCTTGCTTGTGATCTTCGTCCAAGGTCGTCACACAATTCGCATTTTCAACTTTGGGAGCATCTATGAGGCTCGCAAGGCTCGACGATCAGCGTGGACTGGAGCAGTTCTGATTGTGACGTGGTACTGGGTCGCAGTTCTTGTACTCTATCTCGTGAACGGTTTCACAATAGCCCTTGTACCTGGTGTTGATGCACTTATCGATGGACTTCTAGACTTTCTAGAGGTCTCAATTTCGAATCCCGCGCTGGCGTTGTTGCTAGCTGCGATTGGCGCTATTGCGATGTGGATCTTACAGGCGCTGTTCTTCATCCGAGAGATCCTCTTGTACATCTATTTGTACGCCATGCCGATCGCAATCGCGGTTGCATACGGGTATCTTCCCGTCGTCTCTCGTATCACGAAGCAAATCGCTATTAAATTCGTTCCGCTGGCGATTATGCCACTCCCGGTTGCGATCTTGTTTCGCGGATATGATCTTCTCTTTGGTACCGGAGCAGAATCTTCACTTGCACCAGATAGCGCCTTCTTGAGTTACCTGGTTGGGGCATCACTCCCGGTCTTTGCGCTCGTCTTGATCTGGAAGCTCTTCGCCTATGCGAGTCCGCTGACGGCGAAGGTTATCGGTGGTGCCACGAAAAGCGCAGTCACCGTTGGAGCAGCAATTGGAACCGCGAAGGTAGCTGGGCCGCTGGCTGCTACAACGGCCGCTCGCTGGGGACCGAAAGCAGCCGCATGGCAGGTCGCCGGCCAGCGACTTAGTGGGCAGCGTCGTGCCTCCAGTGCTCAATCGAGTAGTGGCCACTCGAGTTCGGGTGGAACCAGTGGAACAGCTCACGACAACGTCGTGTCGGACGCCTACGGCCAGCAGGGCGTTCCACAGTACCGTCGCACAGAGAACGATCCTGGATACTACTAACCATGGCAGATCGAGAAGCAGCTTCCCGACGAATTATGGACGAACTAGGTGAAGAGAACCGCGTTCCGATCGTCAACGTCGACGAGGGTGACGTCTATGTCCTCCTCGGATTCCCGATTGCGGGATTGCTTGTTGGTGGCTTCAGTGGTATCGACGCACTCGTCTTCCCACTTGTACTGGGTGGTGTTGCTCTCGGGGTGGCATCCGTCTACGCCAGCCCGTCGCATCTGTCGGCTGCAACATGGCTCACTGATGTTTATCGACACTACTGCAAACGCCCTCGAGTGACATACAGCGTCCCCGAAAAGGACGAACACGCCCACAACCATTCGAATTCGACGAAGAACGAAGGCGGACTGGTCAACTACACTCCCTTCGCACCGGACGAGCGAACGCAGGATCTAACCACTATCGAGCGAGCGTGGCCCGGTGCACGAACCGTCCAGCGTGCCGATGGGACGATGGAGGCGTTTCTCGAGATCGATCCGGGGAATATGGACTTCGCGATGAGCGGCGACTGGGTCCACGTTCAGGATGTCGCCGCCGAATTCGCAAACAAAGAGCTCGATTATAATCTGAAGTTCCATGCGACGACCCGGTCGTTCCCCGTTGAGGACCTGATCACACAGATCGATGAGCGACT
This sequence comes from Natrarchaeobaculum sulfurireducens, assembly GCF_003430825.1. Classification (NCBI taxonomy): domain Archaea; kingdom Methanobacteriati; phylum Methanobacteriota; class Halobacteria; order Halobacteriales; family Natrialbaceae; genus Natrarchaeobaculum; species Natrarchaeobaculum sulfurireducens. Next base: position 37,050 of record NZ_CP024045.1, read on the forward strand.
CGAGGACGAAGACGTTTCTGAGAACCCGATTTTCGAGGAACTACTAGCAGAGTACCGCGAGCAACGTCCTCGAGATCTCGACGGCGCTCAGCAGATTCGCTATTTTATCGGTGTTCAGGTCAATCCCCTTGAGGTCTACAACCGATATCGTGACGAACAATCGCCCGCTGAGAAACTGACGACGCTACCAGTTATCGGGTTTCTGTTCAACCCCTTCGTAACTCGTCGTGAGGATCTGAGCGACGCAGAAGTTCGGGCCAAGATGTTCGACAAACTCGACCGTCGTTGTCGGGCTGTCCAGACTGAACTGGTCCAGAACGCACCCGGATGGTCGGCTCGTCGCCTGAGTACAGTCGAGTTGTTCGTCCTCGCGATGGACTTCTGGAACGGCGAAGAGCACGATTACGACGACGCGAGCGACGCCGTTCGCGAACAGCCTGCTATCGGTCACCAACGGAGGGTGGACGATGAGTAGCCCACTCTCTGTTGGCGGCGTCTCTGTCACCGATCTCGAGCAGTCTCTCGCGTCACTCGAGCCGACTCACATCGTTGCAGGGCTGGTTCTGGTTGGTGTCCTCCTCGGTGTTGGCGTGAAGACCTATCGGGACCGAGCGAACGACGATGAGGAAGAAGTCGACCTCTCAGCCCTCCTGGACGAGGAGACACTCGAGGCCGGTGACGTCGAAGGAGAGCTCCTCGAGGATATTGCTGAACGGCACAAGAGTGCTGTTGCTCCATCGGCGATCACGTGGGAGACGCGAGCTGCACAGGTCGGTGAGCAGTGGACGTCCACGCTGTACATTGCCGACTATCCCGACTACCCCAAAGACGGCTACCTGAACGAACTGTTCGAACTGACCGATATCGAGTTCGATCTCACCGTCCATATCACACCGAAAAATCAGCAGAAAGCCCGTGACGAACTCCAGCGAGTCGCGGATGATCTCCAGATCGATGCGGACCTCGAGCAAAGCGTTCGCGGTGCGTACCTGCAGGAGCGGGCCAACGAAGCAGTATCGACGTACAAGGCGGTCGAGAACGGCAGCCGTGTGTTCGATCAGGGGATGTTCGTCACCGTCAGAGCAGATACCAAGGAAGCACTTCGAGAGTCAGTTCGAATCATCCGGAGCCGCCTTCGCGAGCAGCCCGCCGGTCTCTCACCGAAGACGGCGATCTGTAAGCAGTATCTTGCACTCCAGGCTGCGGCCCCGATCGGATCGAATCCGTTTGGCCGCGAAGCGATCTCGCTCGGTGGCGCCGTTGGCGCATTACTCGCCTCACCGCATAACGCGACGATTCTCGAGGACGGCGGTGTGGAGTTTGGAACCCACTGGAAGAACGAAAGTCCCGTCGTGATCGATCCGTTCGCTCGCGAAAACGGGTACGCAATGTTCACCATCGGCGATCCTGGCTCCGGAAAGTCGTTTGGTGCGAAGCAGAACTTCATCCGTTCGATCGAACAAAGCGAGGATCGAATTGGGATCATCCTCGAGCCACTGAACAATTGGGCTGGCGTCGCCGAAGCCCTCGGTGGAACGCGGATTACGGTCGGTGGCGATATGGGACTGAACCCACTCGAGATCAAGCCGACACCGGAGCGGATCCAGCGAGCGATGGGTGAGGATGCGAGTCCGTATCGAGAAAAGCTTGACAGCGTGATGAGCTTCCTCTCGAACTACTTCGCCCTCCGTGGCATCCAACTCGGCGATAAACGAACGACACTCGAGACGGCCATCGAAGAAGCGTACGCTCGAAAGGGAATTACGGACGACATCGCGACACACGATAACGAGAGCCCGACGATGCGAGACGTCCTCGATATCCTCGAGGAGATGGTCGACAATGCAGAGGGGTTCGTGGTTAGAACCGATGAAGAGGCCAGAAAGATCGAGTCGGATGCAACGTGGCTGATCGACCAGCTCCGGTCCTTTGCAGAGGACGGCCGCTACGAAAATCTTGGGCGACCGACCGAGTTCGACCTTCGCGACGAGAAAGTCATCTACCTCGACCTGGCCCAACAGGAGGGCAGTCTGGGCGGCAGCACGAGTCTCATCATGCAGCTGTTGATCACGCTGGTCTACGAACGAGCGAAGGAGACGGACAAGGAGGTTGTGTTCGTTATCGACGAGGCTCGGTACCTGATGCAGGATGCAGCGAGCCTCGAGTACCTCGAGATCGTGTTCCGTCACCACCGTCATCACGACCTCTCCATTCGGATGATCACCCAGACCGTTGATGAGTTCTTCCAGCACACTGAGTCCGAGGCGATCCTCGATCAGTGTGCGATCAAGCAGTTCCACCATCTCGATGGGATGGACCAGCACTGGGCCAACGAATTCGGGCTGAACTCGGCACAGATGCGGTTCGTACAGGACGCTGTCCCCGGAAGTGAGGACATCGGGTATTCGGAGGCGCTCGTCGGCGTCGACGGTGACTGGCGAGGTATCGAGGTCCACGCACTCGAGAAGGAGAAGGACGTGATCGACTTCGACGCCAAAGAGCAATCTCGAACAGAGCTGCCCGGAGTCTCTGAAGAAGTTGGACGACAACCCGAAGAGGATACGCGACCAGACGAGACGGCGCCCAAAGAGCAGCAAGACGCGGATCGTGAGGTGCTGACGTGGTCAGACGGAGGTGACCGTCCCAATGCGTGAGTATATTCGAGTGACACCAACCTCTGAAGAACTTCACACCACAGAGATTCCAGCCGCACTGGAGAGCCTGCACAAACTGACGAACCCGAATGTACGTGGGTTGTCGGACCGGCTGAATCCGTTTGCTGATACTGCCCCGCCGACGTTCGAATTCCTCGCTGTCAGTGAGGGCGAAGACGAGCCGGTCGAGTTCTACTACGGTGTTGACCAACCAGCACACCTCGAGACGCTCGAGAAACGGCTCAAGACGATCTACCCGCGGACGTTCGACATCACGCGGTGTGAGCTGGACCTTGAGCGAAAACTCATCCAACCAGTCGAATACACGCAAAACGAGTATCGGGAACGACTTGCAGACGGAAGATTGCTGGAGTCTCCAGACACTGATGAACAGGTAGACCACGAGCAAGACGGAGTCGAGAGAACTGACGGTGGCCGGTCGATCGTCGACGACGAACCCGAGTTGGCTAACCTCGAGACGGAAGCCAACGACATCGAACGTGACGAATCAGTCCTCGAGTACACATCCGACGCGTCTACTAAAGACGGGGATTCAGCGTTCGATGAAGAAACGTCGTCCACTTCAGAGTCCGCGACCATCTTCACCCGGCCATCATTCGAGGAGGTCGAGCCGATCGGTGTCCAGTGGTACGGTCGGGCCGAGCGCAAACGCGACTGGATGACAACTATCAAATCGTTCGCGAACCGGGATCCAGATCCAACCGAGTACGACACTGAGCAGCCTCCACTCGCGACGTTGATCGATCACCTCACCGAACTCGAGTACCCAATTGCGTTCCAGGTGGTCTGGCAGCGCAAAGCCGAATGGGGTGCTGACGCGGAGTTGCGAATCGAAGACCTTCGAGATGGACGAGATACGTTTGGGCAACGGTACATCGGCCCGCTGTTCGAGATCGGCGAGATTGACCCAGAGGACCGACAGCAGAATCTCGGGACCGAAGCCCAGAACCGAATCGACCGGATCCAAGCTAAACATCCAAAGCGGACGTTCACCGTCAATGCTCGAGCAGTTGCAGTACCAGCGCCCGATGATGGCGAGACGGACGACCGTATCGAAATCCAACTTGATCAACTCGCTCAATCGCTGAACGCCTTGGATGGCCCGTTCTACGAACTCGAGGGACACCGACTCCGATCGAAGGGCGTGTTGAATCGAATGAAACGAAAACGTGCTCGAGCGGTCCTCGAAAATATTCTCGATGGAGAACTGGCCACAGGTCGAGGGAAATGTAGGCCGGACCTCGTGTTGAACGCTGATGAGCTCGCGAATCTCACTGTCGTCCCATCGTCCCAGGACCTGACGGTCGAAGGAAGCCGTGGTACGCGTTCTGAGCAACGCTCTCGGAATCCGCTCCCACGACCACACCCGGATCTGATGGACGAGTTTCGAGAGGGCATGGCAATCGGATATGCGATCGATGAGAACGGTGAGACAGAGGATGAACCGGTCTGTATCCCGCCGTCGTTACTTCCGACTCATTACGTCCGTGCGGCAACCACTGGCGGCGGAAAGTCGAAATCACTGACCAACGACAAGCTCTCGCTCTACGAGCAGACCGACGGGCCGATCATCCTGATCGACGCAAAGGGCGACGGCCTCTGTGAGGACTACATGCAAGCCCACGCTCGTCGATTCGGTGTCGACGATCTCGAGGAGAACGTCGTACATTTCCCGATTCCCGAGGTACTCCCCGGATTTGCGTTCTTCAACATCGAGCGCCAACTCGAGAATGGTGTCCGGCGCGTCGACGCGGTCCAGAACAAGGCCGATCACTACGAGGAAATTCTGAAGATGGTGATGGGTGAGGAGCGCTACGAGCGAGCAGTCGTCGCGCCAACGCTCATCAAGTATCTCATCAAAACGCTCTATGACGACGAATATGGCCGTGAGAACGGTCGCTACCGAGAGAGCGTCGATTACTTTGCCCACGATCAACTCGAGTACGTCGTCGACCAACTCTGGCGGGCTGGACCACCAGAGCCTGAGGAAGGGGCTGCCCCACGCTCGAATCATCCACAGGTGCAACGACGGATCGATCGTCAGCTCCAGCTTGATTCGAATACCTTCGCAACGGTGATGGGTGGGGTAAGCAACCGCCTCGACTACATTTCCCAGGACGAGCATCTCCGGCGGGTGTTCAACAACACTGAGTCGCAGTTCGACTTCCGCGACGTCCTCGATGATCGCAAGGTAATTCTGTTCGACCTCAGTGGGCTTCGCGATGACTCGGCGAAGGCGATGACGGGTGTGATTCTGACGGAGCTTTACAACGCGCTGAAAGAGCGTGGTGACGGTTTGCAGCAGAAGCCGGATGACTACGTGGTCAATCTGATAATCGATGAGGCCTCGAGTCTGGCCGTCTCTGACGTAATGAACACGCTGTTGGAGAAGGGACGGAGCTTTCGGCTTTCAGTGGGGCTCTCACTGCAGTTCCCCGAGCAACTCGACGTCAAGGGCGGCCGTGAGGTCTACCTGAACGTTCTGAACGACGTCGGGAGTCCAATCATCGGCAAGATTGCCGTCGACAATGAGATTGCGAAGGTAATGGCGCACGAAGACATGGACCCCGTCGAGTTCGCCAATCGGATCCGGTCACTTCCACGTGGCGAGTGGATTGTCCGCTTACCGAGTCCAACGTTCGGTGAAACTGGGCCGGAGCCGTTCAGTTTGGCTCCGCTACCGATTCCGCCAGGCCATCCCGAGAGTGATGATCCCCTGACTGACCGTGAGAAGCAGGCGTTTCAGAACGCGCTCGAGCGGATTCATGAGCGGGCGGACACCGAGCACGGCGTCGTAACGGACGCGCCGCCTAGTACTCAGACACCGATGGCCGTTCGTGATGAATTTGACCTACCCACTGATGATCTTGATGTAGCGCTTGCGACGGTCATTCGAAGCGTCCAACTTCAACACGGGGTTCGGAAGGAAAACGGATGGGTACCTGCTCCAGATGTTGACGACGAACTTCGGAGGCGCTTCGAAGCAGTTGATGCAGATCCACCTGCAATTGCAGAGCTTGGTGACGTTCGAGAGCGATCACACCTAATCGAGGTTACGCTCGATTCAGAACGGGATGATATCGTCGTTCGGCTTACTGAAGACGGTGAATCCATCGCTGCGCCAGATACGGGGCACGTTCGAGCAGCAGGTGGCGAAAAACATGATGCTGCACTACTGGACGTGGAGCAGATCCTCTCCGAATACGGCTTCGCCGTCACCGTATTCACTCAAGACGGGAGCGAAAAGCCCGATGCTCGAGCGACACATCCTGACTCTGAGCACGTCTTCGACATCGAGGTTGAGTCGACGACGCCGGAAAACCCAGTGAAGGTCTTGCAGAACCTGAAACGAGCACATGAAGCTGGACACATTCCTCTATTTGTTGTCGGCTCTGATGAAGCGAATCAAGATCGGTTGTCGACGGCAGCCCGTGTCGATCGAATTCTTTCGTCGCCGGTTAACACACTCGAGTCAGGAGATGTCCGTCTGTATACGACTGATACGTACATCACGTTCGATGGCGGTGCACATCGACGAAAAGGTGTCACTGCAGTACGCCCCCTCACTGATGGGTCCAAGCGAACGAACTGGCTTCTCGATGAGGGTTCGTACGTTCTTCTCAATGAGAACGGTAACGAACTCACTCGGGTTACGTCATTTGAGTCACTTACACGGGAGGACGTTCCAGCGGTCTACAGCTATAACCAGACCAGCGGAGAGTTTGTCGTCTACGAACACGGGAACAAACACCGGTACGATACGAAAGCAGAGTTCGAGCGTGAGTGGGCTCGAATCAAGCGTCCATTTGTTCCCGATGTTGACCTTCCAGCAGTCGATTTCAATTGTCGTGAGTACGCTGTTCTCGCACTGAGTTCGAACGATACTGACGACGCCTCACTTGTTATCTATGACGATGGTGAGACAATCCCGCTTTCAGACATCCATGAGTGGCTCTCGAGTCCAACGCAGAATTCCGATCGTGACTTCACGGAGGCAGAGACCGAGCAGCACGCAGACGTCAACGGGTCATCCGATACCCAGGAGATCCCAGAAGAAGCGTATGATGATCCTGATACCGCGATTGCGTCGTTTGTCGACGCCTGCCTCTGTACTGCAGATGAAGGTTCCCTTACTCCGGATGAGGTCTATGCAGCGTATGAGATGTGGGCATCGGACCACGGTATCTCGGTCGAGAGCAAGAACTGGTTTGCTCGTCGTCTCGGAGAACATATCGAGTTCGAGCGTGAGACTGTCTATCGGGATGGCAAAACGATCCGGTGCTACGCAGGATTAGCACTCCACCCAGAGGTCAAGCAATGAGTGGTTCAATCCTTGATCGATGGTGTCCTTTCGAAGGGGTAGCCTGTCCAAGAAAACCACCTATACCAAATTACATGTCCATTATTAGGTCGTTACGACATTTAGGGTACCCAATTGCTGTATCCCTCTCATTCGACCAACTTCGGGCGTCTCAGCGTTCTTACGGCATTTTCAATAAGCCTGGACGCAGTCTTACGGCATTTCGATTTGCCGTAAGACGTTCACGTCATGCGTTTTTCCGGACCCAGGCACGATTCTTACGGCAAAAACCAACTAGTATAGAGAAGGGGTCCCCCGTTGGTCAGGGTAACTCACAATGTAGAATAGTCGAGATGGTGAATTGTTTGACTCCAGAGAAGTGCGGAGTCAAATCTGTAGGTGAGAACCAATGAGTGAGACTGAAGCACCAATTAATGGGGGGACGATTCCGGAAGCGCTCATCGAACGAGCCCAGTGGATTTGCTGGCGAGCAGAGGATCGCGATGGGAAGACAACGAAAGTGCCAGTCGATCCAGAGACAGGAAACTTTGCATCGACGATGGACGACCGGACGTGGACTGTGTTCGAGCGAGCGCTCGAGTACGCGACGAGTGGTGCAGCTGATGGGATCGGATTCGTCTTCACGGCGACGGATCCGCTGGTCGGTGTGGACTTAGATGACTGCCGCGATCCTGAGACAGGCGAACCACTCGAGCCGGCGCCGTCGATCATCGAACAGCTAGATTCGTTCACCGAAGTCTCCCCGTCGGGAACGGGATATCACGTAATCCTCGAGGGCGACCTTCCCGATGGTCGGAACCGGCATGGCTCGATCGAGATGTACGATCAAGCTCGCTTCTTTACGGTGACCGCAGACCACGTCGACGGAACACCGGCGTCGATCAACGAGCGCCAGGAGGCACTCGAGGAGGTTCACGAGGAATTCATCGCATCCAAGGTGAGTGGCGCGGCTGACACTGTTGATGCCGATCCACCGAACACAGGGACTCGTGATCAGTCACTGGAACTCGAGGATGAGGACCTCCTAGAGAAAGCACGGTCGGCGAGCAACGGGGAGAAGTTCGATCGACTGTGGCGTGGATCCACAGCTGGCTACGACAGCAAGTCGGAAGCCGATATGGCGCTGTGTTGTTTGCTTGCATTCTGGACCGGTGGGGATCGCACACGGATGGACCATCTCTTTCGACAGTCTGGACTGATCCGCGAAAAGTGGGACGAGGTTCACTATGCGGATGGGTCGACGTACGGTGAGAAAACGATCGAACGGGCTATCGGTGCAACGGACGAGTTCTACGATCCGTCAGCAACTGGCTCAGGAAAGACGACGGAAACTGGAGTCGAATCTCCGTTCGAGGGCCATGTCCAGAACGATGCTTCGAGGCCTGAGCAGACCTACCTCGAGGAGAAAAACCGACTGCTCGAGCAACGAGTCGATGAACTCGAAGGGACCATCGCTGAGCAACGTGAGCAACTAGAGATGCTCACCGCAGAGCGTGACGAGCTGCGTACGCTCCTCGATCAGCGAGAGGAGGAATTGGAGAAAATTCGTGATCAACTTGTAGATGAGCGATCCGTCCGTAGTCGCATGAAGCGGTTGTTTCGAAGCAGTTGACTCGGCGTGTCCATCGAATTCCGGTTAGTTACCCCACAAAAAGGCCATTGTCTGGTGTGTGGGGTAACTGGTGTTTCTTGCTCCCTGGAGGGGCGAGGGAGTCACAGAATTCTCCCTCTGAACCATGAGTTCTCAGAGATCACAACCAGTTAGCAGTGAGTCAGAAGCGCTTCGAAATCGCACAGATTGGGAAGCCGACGACGTTCCTCAACTCCTCGTTCCAAATGATCGAAGCACTACGTCAATCATCTCTTTTGTCGAATGGGTACTCGTTGAGCTTACACACGAAAATATCGGCGCTGAGTACCGGTCGTCACATCTCTGGGGTCAAAAGCGAACTCAGTATACTGCAGCGGACTCCACAGGAGAGTTCTTTTTGAAGCGACACCACGATGCTCGACTCGGCTGGTACACCGAGACACTCCACCGAGAAGAACTCCGAACGGAACTCGTAAGCCGATTATCGAGATCTCGTCCAGAGACATCCGATCCGTCTCTCGACACAACGTATCGGTGTGACCACTTTGTTTTCAAGCCGATCTAGCAATTCCGCCAGAAATAGTCTCCCAGAAGTAGAGAAGAGCCAGCGGTAGTCTGAAGTACATGGACTTCGAACAAACGAGTATGACCGATACGGATCGCATTCGTCCCGATGGTGGAATCGACGCGTTAGACCCACCACCGACAGACATCATGGACGAAGAGACGCTCGACCCGGCAGCGCTTGCCCAGAACGCACCTCGCCTCGAGACAGTCGTTCAACTCCTCAATCAGCCAGCGCTGGCTCGTGTGTACGTCTACGTCTGCTATTGGGGGCCCGTTTCGCCGCCGGAGATTATGGACGGTCTCGAGCTATCGAAATCGACGACCTACGAATACGCCGACCAGCTGGTCGACCTCGGTCTCGTCGATCGAGATGACTCGACACGTCCGCAGCAATTGACGGCCGATCCGATCATCATCGTCGAGCAGTACGTCCCCATCGTCATCACGCCGACGGTCTTGCACGCACTTGCGATGCAGGAAGTTGACGAGGATGTCGAGTACTTCATGGACCGCTACGGTGCTGGCAAACTCATCGCTGCGCTGCGAGGTGCAGGATTACACTTCGCAGGGAAGACGACCCAACGGATGGTCGCCACCGATATCGACGTTCGCGAGACCGAAGCAATGATGATCATCTACGCGCTCGAGCCAGCGCTGACTGTGGGCCGAACCCACGATCCGTTCTTCGAGCATCTGTTTCCGGATGTCCACGACCAAATGGACCTTCCTTCTCTTGACGAGGTAGATGGTGCCCCCAAAGAGTCAGATTCCCACGAGTGAGGACGTTGGATGAGCCAAGACAATCTACTCTCTTCCGAACAAGACGTCCTCGTCGACGCAAACGTCTTCTTTGCGATCGGTCACCCATCGAACCCGAAATACGCCCGATTTCGGAGTGCTGTCCGGAACGCCGGTGTCGTGTGCAAACTTCCTCAGCGCGTTATTGGAGAGCTTGGTGGCTCAGAGACGGATCGCGTACAGACAGCTCTTGATGAAGAATGGGCCGAAATCATCGAAGCACCACCGCCGACAGACGGAGATGCCGTCGCAGCAAGCGATATCGCCACGAGAACGATCGCGAACGAAACCGGCAAGCCCGAACATGAGGTCGAAAAAACGGATGCAATTCTCGCAGGACTAGCCATCCAGTACGTTAGAGATCGATCGACAGAGCGTGTGGTCGTACTGACCGATGATAAGCCTGCCCGAAAAGGGATCGAAAACGCGGTCACCGCACAAGGCTATACTGATGTGATCTCCGTCTACGGATTGACAGACATCATCGGAAATGATTCCGGTGATTCGATGCGGTTAATTTGAGCAAAGTGAGTAGATATGCCTACTTTGGCCTTGTTGAAATCCTCAAGCGGTGATAAATTCCTTTTGTCGTGCTGCACACAGAGCATAAGTTCAGCACGCAGTGTCTGTTTTGTTCGTTCAAAATCAGCTGAATCTGTTGGAAGTATGCGCTTGCGAACCCGACCTCGTAAGAGGAAGATCATCGATTTAGATTGCGTTTCCTTTCAAGTTCGAACGACACAGCAGTCATTGAGTAGAATCAGGGAACATTTCGTATGTTTTTATCAACGCACCTGAATCTTTTTATTATGGGATAGCAATCGTCAATCGTGTCCCCCATGCGCCGCCGCCGGATTCTTTTGCTCACATCCTCCGCGACTGTCGGCCTCGCCGGCTGTACTACCGCTCGAGAACGTGTCGGCGACATCCGTCACAGTCCACCGGAGCGCCGTGTTGCCCCCGACTGGCGCCCCGAACAGGGAATGTGGGCCGAACGAGATTATGGCCCCCAGAAATGCCGACACAACCCCCACTCAACGGCACCACGAACCGAGCCTTCCATCGACTGGCAACGCGATCTCGACGAGGCGCTCAGCGATGGCTGGCTCGTCGTCGCCGATGACACCGTGTATCTCGCAACGCGGCATCGACTGTGGGCACTCGACGCCAATGACGGAGAGCTTCGGTGGGAACACCATATCGACGGCTCCGCCGGACTGAAATACATCGATGGACGCTTATATCAGCTGAACTGGGATCTTCAGGCACCGGAGCTGGTGGCTCGCTCACCCGATGGAGACGAGCAATGGCGAACCACCGTTTCACAACAAATCAGAGGCGTTCACGAGCAGAACGGATACGTGTTCGTCGCAGGTCGGAATCGGTATTGGGTGCTCCACGCTGACACTGGTCAAATCGTGCGTGGGCGCGACGATTGGGTGAGAAACATGGCGTCAGCTGGCGATTCGTTATATGCTGCCTCTTCGGGGATTCTCGTCAGGTACGATGTTGATGGTCGGACACTCGAGGAGCGGTGGCGGGCACAGAGTGAGTATCCCACGGAATCGGGCCAGCCTGTGATTATGGAGGATCAAATCTGTGACCTACAGTATCAACCCTCTGCGGACGATGGAGACGTGGTGCTCTACAGTTCCGCAGGAGAGAAACGACACAGAATCGACCTCGATTACCGACCGTACCGGCTCACAGTTACCGAGAACGGCCTGATCGTCTCGCCGTCCGCGACGAGCGACGGGCCCCTCCTTGCGATACGATCTGACGGTAGTCAACGATGGACGGCTGACGTGAGCGGGCACGCCAGCGCGATTGCTGCCAACGAAACAGTGTATGCTGGGTACCCATTGGTCGCACTGGATGTCGAGTCCGGTGAACGTCTCTGGAAGCAAGATTCAATCCGGCCCGTCCAGCTTGCCGCTACGGACTCGACGCTATACGCCGTAACGGGAGACAGTCGCCTCGTCGCCTTACGTGAGTGATCTACTTCAGCTGACGGACAACACCATGGACGGAACTGCGCCTCGTTACGACAACCGCCATCCTAGGACCCATTCGCGCTATAGATTCAGCAGACGCTCGTCAACCTATCCGGAGAACGTCAGAACCGGCCTGCTGCATAGAGAGAGTGGATGCAGCACGACGACCCTGTTTGTTTCCCGCCGAAAGCGGTGAACCTTCCTCTCATCACACGTACGAACTGAACGACACACCCACCTCAAATCAGACTGAAAACGAGTTATCGGTTTGCAATAGCAACTGCCAGTGCTTCTAATTCAGGATGGCCATGATACCGCACTCTATTGCTTCTCTTGTCATGCTCAAGATACCCGATCTCGGTCAGTCGAGGGAGCACTGAGTGATAGTGATGCAGATGTATTTTTACCGTTCATCAGGGACACAGATAATTCCAGATGTTTGGTTCGTTGATCTGTGAGATTCCTCTCGCTAGATGTTGTTTCAGCCTCGGGAGATCTGGGATCAACCGATGTTTGAACCACTCGTTTAGCTGATCCCAGCAACCTTCGACAGGGTTCAGCTCGGGGAGTTTCGACGGAAAGTACCACACTTCGAGGCCGTCTCCACGCACGCAGGCGACCGAACTGTCTCCGACAGTTTCGGTCGCCCGCTCACCACTAACGTGTTCCCACAGATCCCGTGCATAGAAGTACCCTGCCCGGTCAAGAAATACCACTAACTCCTCCCCAAACTTCTCTTTCAACGCTTCTAACAGCCGAATCCCGTGAAATCTGTTCAGGTTTTCTTCCGTCCAGAAGTAGAAGCTGTCACCGTCGTCGGTGACAGCGCCGAGCACTGTCACCTTCTTCCAAGAGTTCGAGGTCTCTATTGTTGGATTCGAGCCAATCGGATACCACCCACGTCGTTGAACCGTCCCGACTCGCTTGGTGAACTGATCAACGACAACGACAGTCTTCTCGCTCAGTTCGGGCCGTTTTTTTCGACTGTCTCTTTAAATTCGGCTTCTTCTTCGGGATCGGCTTCGTGATTGCGAGGCCGCGCTGTCCGCCAGGACAGCCCGGCCTCGTGCAAGAGATATCGCGCGTGGCTTTCGGTGTACTCAACGTCGAACTCTTCTTTGACGTAGTGAAGCAGAAGCTTTGGCGACCACGCTTGGTGCTCGTAGCCAAGTTCGGTCGGTGGCTGCTGGAGAGCTTCTTCCAACTGCTCGCGTTCGTCAGCGGTGAGTTTCGATGGTCCACCCGGTCGAGGGTCGTCGTAGGGTGCCTGCTCGATCGGTTCTTCCTCGAACCGATCGAGCCAGTTACGGATGGTTTTCTCGACAACCCCGTGACGTTCAGCCAGCGTCGCGATCTTGTCGCCCTGCTTGCGGCCGATCGCCGCAAGCACTCGCTCCCGTGGAATCTCTCCCTCTGTCTGCTCTCGAAGCTCGTGAAGCTCTTCTATAGAGATATCGTCCAGACGACCCATCACATCTCGTTGCATTCAGACCGGTAAATCACTTTGGACATCACTATGATACAACTGCCCAGATATTTGTTCTCTGCCGCCATGAGCCTCCTTTTCGAGATGGTCAATGAGAGCAGTGAGTTGTGTAGTATCTTCCGACGAATTCCGGAAATACGAGAGGATAGGACGGCAGTACTGAGTGGCACAGATAGTTAGCAGATCGTTCGTCATAACAGTCTGTCCTGATTGTGGGTTTTCCATTTTTGTAGTTCGCTTGTTGCAGCACACGTATGGACTGGTATGCGAACCACGTGAGAATCCACGGGAATGGACGGCGGCACGCCGTCGTCAAATCGTCCACTGCGTATTAGAGCGGACGCACACTATGTGATTTCGGATGCTGTACTCTAAACAAGGTGTGTCAACCAGATAAGTAATCGGGTAATGGTTCTATCAATTACTCTCAGGAAAACATTCGTTAAGTCTGTCGCCTATACTGACTGCTCACTACCATCGCAGATTGAATCACATCTCGTGCGACATTCGCGCCCTCTATTCAGCAGTCAACTCTTGTCATCTACCGAGGGTTTCAACAGAGCCTCTACTTTGGATTTGAACCGAACAGGGTTACTCGCTGCGTGGATCTGTCTTGAGCGTTAGTTCGATAATCTCCCCAGGTTCGAGTTCCGCCGGATCCAGAAGGTGCAGAAAGTGATCGCCTTCTTCCCCACTTAACACACGAGCCCTGACTGTCTCCTCCGAACGCTCGAGTTTCGCGTCGATCGCATCGAGTCGAGCGAGGAGTTCTGCCTCAAGCGACTGTTCTTCGAGTGATTCCGTTTCTGCAGGAAGCGTTTCAGTGTCAGATGCCACACTGTCGGAGTCCGTCGACGCATACGGATCTGCCGCAGTCCGTGCAAACGTTGCCTCGAGGGCGTCGAGGTTGACGCCTTCGGCCTCGAGAGTGATCGGTTCGCGTCGGTTGACATCCAGCGTGGTATCAGCCTTGAGAGATTGTTCCTGGACCGCCTCCCAATGGCGTCTTCGAATTCGTCTCGCAGTCGCTTCTGCGATCCACCCAGGGGCGTTCCAGCGCCCATCTTCGTAGAGTCGGTGGACGTCCTGGTCATTCGTCCCCCAGGTGAAACACCGATCGAAGCGGCGTTGAAACCGGTTGAGCGTATCACCTCTTGCATGTTTGATCACGACCTCGATCGGAGCGAGTGAGCGGACGACGTCGTCGATCGTCTCGAGTGTGGGATGGTTGCATAACCGAATCGACCGCGTCGTACACTGGGTATTCGGGATGCCGTCACCGTTCCCTGTCGCGAGTTGGAGAAACAACGCTCCTGGATCGCCGCCAATTGTTTCGAGCAGTCGATGGGAACTCCCGGTTGTGGGTGATTCCGGGCCCGTAATCGTCACGCCACCAGCTTCGAGTACCTCCGCAGATCGCTCGAACACTTCGACAGGTGTGACCGATAGCTCGTCGTACTCGAGTGCGTTGTACAGTTTGGCGGCCTGCCCGACGATGGTAATCGGCAACTCGCGCTCGAGCGCCGTTGCAACGTGGGCGAGGATCGTCGCGTAGTGAACTCCGGTGAGCGAACTCGTTGCGACCACGACTCGCGAACCGGCGAACGCACGCTCGAGCACTGTCTCGAGTGACTCGTTGAGCGCGGTCGTGTACGAATCGTCGCTCGAGACGTTTAGCAACACACAGTCGATATCGAACGGGTACGCGGTCTCGAGCCCTGGAAACCCGGCGCACGGTCGCGCCGTGAAATCCCCGGTAACGAGGAGGTGTTGTTCGCCGCTGAGAAGGTCGTCACTCGAGTTCTCGTCGCAAAATCGGAGTACGAATCCGGCAGCACCAGGAGTATGACCGGCCACGACCGGTCGGGCCTCGAGCGTGGGGAGTATCGACGTCCACTCGTCGATCGGTTCGAGAGCGTCGAGCGCAACCGAGATGTCGCCGAGGTCGTTGTCCTTTTGGGCTTCAGGTAACGCCTGCTCGAGGATCGTCGCCGTCGCGGGTGAGATGTAAATCGGGGCGCTGTGTTGAACGTTTCTCGCGAGTGTTCGGTAGTGATCGATGTGTGCGTGGGTAAGCAAAATTGCGTTTAGATACTCGTCGTCGCCGAGCATGGATTCGACATCGACACCATCGCCAGCATCAATGAGAACACACGCACGCGTGCCATCCTCAGTGGTGAAGCGTAGGAGCGTCGACTCGTTGCCGCTGTGAACGTTCGCATGTTGGTAGGAGACACGCATACGTGGAGGACAGTTTTAATTCAGAACTGCATAAATTTCAGTTTTTGTGTTTGCGGCCGTGGTGAATCGCCATACGGAGGTTGATTTCACTGGTTGATGGCACGCTTGATGTTGTAGACGACACACATCAGGACGATTTCACGGAACTCTCGATACCAGGCTCGCGCACGCACGGCGTCGCCGAGCGTGCGCTTGATCACCGAGAAGACGGTTTCAGATAGCGCTCTTTGGCCGTAGAGTGTCTCATCGATCCGCGCGTTATGCGCGTGATCGATGGGGCGGAACTCTCGATGCTTTATCAGCGGTCTTACGCCCTCTTCCCGGAGTTTCTCGCGTAAGCGCTGCCAGTCGTAGCCTTTGTCTGGAGCGAGGCTGTGTAACTCGCCCGCGTTGCGGCGGGCGAGTTGCCAGCCGATCTGGGTGTCGTGACGTTTTCTGGTCGTGCAGTGAACGTCGGGGACAGCCTGTGATGCTGTATCGACGAGAGTGGTGGTCTTGAGCGTCTGCACGCGGTAATTCGTTCGTCGGCAGTGGTGCTTGCTCGCGTTTTCGCGGTCGAAAAACGTCGCGTCCATCGCTGCATGACCAGATGGGCCGTGAAGCTGCGCCGACAGGCGCAGCATCACTCGCCAGACTGCCATCTTGATCCTATCAAACGCCTTTACTAGCGTCGAGTGATCCGGGAGATCCGCCGCGTTGAGGCCTATCTTAGCCAATATTTGTGGTATCTCGCTCAAGAGGTCAAGCGCTTCGCGGTAGGATTTGTTCAGATAAATCCGCAGACAATGCAGCGAAACGACGGCATAGTCGGCGAATCCGCCGCCACCCTGCGGGGCGGCGGATTCGCCTCGGCCATCAACAGCACTTTTAGCCAGCGACACGACCTTCCCAGTGAAGCGGGAAATCTTGGACATAGGGCATCCGCCGTTTCCCGCTTCAACTCCCTAGTTATAACGGATCAACTGGACGCAGTCTGGCGATTCACCAGAGCCAACACGATGTATTAGTTAGTGAAAATATTTATATCCAATGAAATTATTAGTTGTAGACGCAATGTCAGATGATCGCAACCTCAATAGACGTAAAGTTTTAAGAAATGCTGCGGCTGCTGGGTCTGCATCCCTCATTGGGATGGCAAGCTCGGTTGGTGCAACCCCGGAAGAAGCTTCATTTGATTTCGATCGATTGATGGAATCAGATAGGATAGTAAAGCTTAAAGAAGAAATCCCCGATCTTGAGTTCCATTTGGAAGATGCCCGCGCAATTGGAGGGGAAGAAGGCATTGTCGCTATTCCTGCAAATCATGGGACAGCTCTTACTCGCCCACCAGGACAGACAGACGCCGCAAGTTTCTATTTCGACGAGTGGGTTCGTGGTGTGGACTCTGATTGGGTTGAAGGAACTCAAGCACGGCTGAGGGTAACGGACGATGAAACGGTTCTGATCCGGACTGCTACTGATGAAGAGTCCGAGGCATTCCTCAGCTCCATCGATACGGATGAGCTCGATCATGAGAACACGAATGTAGCAGTCCAGCCGGACACTGGCGAAGTCACGATCACTCATGTCGACAGCGAAGATCGTCGATATGATCGCATTCAGGCGGCACCTGCTCAGGATGCTGGGGCACAGATTGCAACGGAAGGTAACGGCTTGACTGCCGCTAAATCTGGATTAGAGGTGACTGACCGCGATACTGAGCATTTCTCCGGCGGTTCTGGAGAATTTGGAACACAGTCATCCTGCGACCAAGATGACGTTGTCTTCTGTGTCATCGAGGCAGTTAGCTGCCTGCCCTGTGCCGCTGCTACTGCTACAGGGCCGCTTCTTGCTGTCTGTATCCTCTTTGTGTGCCTCGGCTTCCCTGCTGTACCGATCGCAACTATCTTGGCAGACATCGGCTGTACCAATGTGGCTGGTTGCACGGCAAGTGCGGCCGCAGATATCATGAGTGACTTGGCTGACGATTTAGGTGACCAAGTCCCCGTCTAAGATAACATCATCCGTGAGATAGTAGGCTTCGCCGTCTCGTGATGCAAAAGAGTTACCAACACGCTTTTTTAACGTGTGAAACCATTTCTACACGCTTTGAATGTTAATCGTGATTCTGTTTTGTGAGCTAAAACAGTATACGAACATCGTGATTCCCGTGTACAGGTGGATCATCTAAAACGTTGTGAGCGACCGCTTCCCACTCGCTGAGCATCCTGTGAGCAACATCCCAGACTAACTTAATGACTCGCTGGTTTCTCAAACTTCGCTAACTGACGCTGACCGCATATATTAAGTTGGTGCAGGTGTAACCTATAGATATGAGTCAGGAAAGCATACGCTGGAGTACTCCGAAGGAGTTCGCATCAAAGACGGGGAAAATCATTGTGGCATTAGCTGGAGCGATGCTAATGACCGGCCTTCTGATGCTGGCTCTTCCGTATACCGAGTACAGCCCACAAACTCTAGAGAGAGTCATAGTCGTTACCGTGTTTTATACAACTTGGATGCTTCTGTTGTTCAAGCTCTTTTTTGGGAAGTTTATTCCTCTGGGAATGTCCAAAGAGAGTGAGACGTAGCATTCATTAGAAGTAATTACTCCTCTTTGGAATCGGAAATTGGTCGAAAGCGGTGCCGATTGCTGTTTGTATTCCCTCGAGTTGAACTCTCTCGTCCACCTGGTGCGGTGGGCTCGAAGCGTTTAACATTGGACACACCGGAAGGCACAATATTCTGTGAGCCCATAGGTTTCTGTATGTCCAGTATCACGGTTAACGTGGACAACGACTTCAAAGCGTAAATGGAAAAACACCCGGAGATCTGATCGTGGAAAAGTCGGGAATGGAACCAGATTGAGTGACACAATTCATCGAGCCCCTGTCCAGTTCATTGAGATCGTTCCTGTGGGCGTCTTTATCTGCCATCGCGAGCTTCGTGGATCCGTCTCTCAGTTTCACGCACGTACACGCAAAGATGACTGAATCACCACTATAGAGCACCCAAAGCAGGTTAGTATGGGTAGTTCTATTGGTGGTTTGCTCATATATTGGGCTAATACTCAACATGTGGTGTATATATCAATATGTGATTTAGTAAGCCGACCGATAACCCAATAAGTATTCAGAAAATAACATCAGTTGATGAGAGAAAAGCTAACTGAGAAATTGCATCAACCTGAATATACCGGAGAAAATCGATGTGAAGCGTGCACAGTAGTGAACATTATAATTGCAGGTGTGATTGGAGCAATCATTAGCCGGAAATCGAAACTTGCAGGAATAGCGTCGATAGGCGTTTCCCTCTTGTTAATTTACCTTCGAGGGTATCTCATCCCAGGAACACCAACCCTCACAAAACGGTATATGCCAGCATCAGTCCTCCAGTTGTTCGGCAAGGATTCAGAACCCAAAATACGGAACGGTTTAACTACAAGCGATAACTCAAGTCTCGAAACCAGCAATACTAGTTCAACCACGCCCTCAACAACCAATAACGATACTCAAGATGACTCTGACACGATGAAAATGCCTACAGAATCTCCAGAAGAATATTTCATTTCAATGGGGGCTGTAGAAGAATGCGAAAATAAAGACGATCTGTGTATAGCAGAAGCCTTCGAATCAGAATGGGTTGAAGAGATAAGTGATCTCAGTAATGGGGATTTCACAGCAGAAGATGTTGCAGCAGCACTAGACCTCAACATAGAGAACGACGAATTCACGATTCAAGAAGATGATCAAACTCGTCGCTTGAAGCGTGATAAACGGGTCGTTGGCCAATGGCCATCTGAAGCTGCTTTAATTGCTGACGTTGCTTCTTCTCGGATACTACGATCACGGGATGAGGATTGGGACAAATACAAACCTGACAAAAAAGGAGAGCTTCTCAACGGGCTTCGATTATTCCTTGATACCTACCCAACGACTGAGGGCGAGATCGTGCTCAGCGAAGAAACAGTTGAATCCTGCTGTAGTACTCATGAAGTAATTGTAGCAGTGTGTGAGGACACAGACGAGCGCATTTTCGAACACCCAATGCCGTGAATCGGCTCAGGGGGCAAGCCCCATAGAATTTGTAGAGTCACAAAGGGGAGTTATTTTTTCGGAGTTTGGGTTTGGCTAATTAATATCAGTATACGGAAAGCAAATCAGGGTTGTTGAAGGGTCTTAAGCCATACCCGCTATTAATATAAAGGAGAGGGTGTCATAGAACAGTTAGCATACCAAAGAGCAGGGTGAACGCTGAGGTGGAATGAGTTCAGCGACCCTGCAAGATGAGCCTTGGATAGACGAGTTCTTTGATCTCGTGGCAGTCGAGACGCTTCCGCTCTTCGAATCCCTCGACTTTGACTTTCTCAGTGAGTATGACGTGTTCGCCCCCGCTCGGGGGCGAACACGAGATCATTATCCGCCAGAATTGTTCAAAGGTTTTCTTCACTGCTACTACAAGGAGATCTACGGCCCTCGTCCTGTCACCCGAGAACTCCAAAATACGGCCGTCTGGCTCAGCTGCGGGTTCAATCGACCGCCGTCAAGAGACGCGGTCGATCGGTTTCTCACTGATCTCGGCCTCGTCGTTGACGACGTGTTCAGTCACCTCGTCGAACAGGCCGCTATTCGCGGCCTGCTCGACTCTACCTTCCGAATCGATTCGACCGATCTCGAGCCCCTCGCGTGGAACGATGACGCTTCGTGGAACTACGATCCAACGGCTGAAGAGTACTACTACGGGTTCGGCCTCACGATCGTTTCCGCAGGGCCAAAGGTTCCGATTGCAACGGAGTTTACGCAGGCGAAACAAGCCTCGAAGGAGACGGCAATGCGCGTCACGTGTGACGAGCTCGCGGCCAAGTATCCGATTTGGATGCTTGGGACAGTGGCTATGACATCCTCGATTGGCACGACTTCCTGCTGGAAGCAGGAGTCGTGCCGATCGCCCCGTACAGCGCACGAAACACCACTGATCCGCTTGATATCGAATACCGCGTTGAAGACCGAATCAGCGAATTTACAGAGGATGTGACGCTCAAGCGTTCGATCCTCGCTGAGACCTACAAGCGTCGAACGCAAGTTGAACGAACGTTTGGAGCGTGTTCAGACTGCGGCCTCGGGACGCTTCGCTCCCGAGGCCGCGCCCATGCGCGGGTACAAACGTATCTTGAGCTGTGTCTCCGAGTAATCGTCGCCATCACGAACTACGAACAGGGTGAAAACCCGGGTCGAACCAAGCTCGTGGCATGAGATGAATTGTATGATGCCCTCCACATAGTTACCGTTCACCTGATTCATTCCCAGGATATTCTGAATAAAGAGATCGTGCTACTATCTACTGACAATAGCCAACCGCTGAAAGCGATCAAGAAGGAGATCAAAGAGCTGTTCAAGGAGTATGGTGACGAGATCGACAGTCCCTACGATGCCCTTGAGCGGCTCCCACAGAAACAGCTCTCGGAATACGGCGTCGAGGTGGGAAGCGTCGAGGAGACGTACATTTTTCAGGCGATCAAGGAGCGAATGCATCGACACCTGCGGGCAGGTGTCGAGCGAGTCTTCTCGCGTCTGAAGTCGTTTACCGGTCTTGACCGAGTCCGTGCGCGCAAGAAGAACAACGTCGAAACTCATGTCGTTCTCTCTGCGGTGGCACTGGTTGCAGCCTCACTGACCGCAAAACGTCAGGGCAAACCAGGGCTGATACGCTCGCCAAGCCGGTTGATCTGACGGAAGCAAACACCTGTCCGAAAAACAGATCGCCGCCTGAGAGGCGTCGCTCTCAGGCGGCTCAATTCATGACGAAACTTCGACCAGTAGCGGTGAATCAAGACACAACTCGACCGCTATTGTCAGGTAAACCACGATCGATCTACCCGATCTTGTCCTCGGTCGCTTGAACAGCGGCTACCCTGCCACGTCGTGCGAACTGATTTTGAAGATGCAACAGGCTATACTGACAAGGTAAAACCGACACGTAGACACTAAAAGCCCCTGTCGCGCTTGAGTCCCGCGCCTGGCGAGACGCACGCGTCTCGCTGGCCTTCGCTCGTTTCACTCGTGAGGATCTCGCTGCGCTCCTCACACGGTTGCGGTGCTTGTGTCGTCGGGGTTCCCCGAGCAACGGAAGGCGCAAGCGCCTTCCGAGCATCGCGAACGCTCCGCGTTCGCTCAACGCGTCAGCCCCTTTCGATCCCACCCACGTGGTTTGATTGGGGGCTATCTGAAGCAATTGACTGTTCTACGTTTACGGCCCGCCCCGCTCGTCGCTGCCGCCCTCCGCATGCTCACGGCTCACTGCGTTCGCCGCTCGTCTCGAGGCGCTTCCCGGTGGTCGCGCCTCTTTCGCTCGCGACCGACCATTCCGGGCGGGCTTCCGCTCCAGTCGGTGCGGTTCCTGCCGGGCATCTGGTTTCGACGCCAGCACCAAGCGCGCTTTCGGTTGCGTCTCGCTCCGGTGGTCGCTCGACGGACACGAAATCGGCTTGTGTGCTGGCCGCTCGCTCCGGGCGGGTCGCCGAGTCGCTCACTCCGTTCGCGCCTCGAGTTCTGCCTCGCTTAGCTCGGCAGAACCACGCGCGGTGCTGGTTGAATGTTCTCCAGAGGCGCTCTCGCTCGCGCCCCAGGGGGACGCGAGCGAAGGCGCGAGCGAGAGCGCACATGGTGGATGAGTCGGTCAACGTCGAGAGCCACGGCTGGAGAGTCGTGGTGTTGGGAAAAGACGCCGAGTGAGCGTCTTTGGAACTAAGGATTCCAATGTCTAGTGAGAACTCAGTCAGTAAGGTCGTTTCGGTCGATGAACAGGCATACGAACAGGCAGACGCTCGAGCGGAGCGCGACCCCGACGCGGAGTACGTCATCGACGAAACCCCGGAGTTCCGGGCAACGGTTGAGATGGAGATTCAGGCGAAGGTGGATGCAAACCACCCAGACGGAATCGTCGATACAAGCGAGGATCGGATCTACGGCGTGACCCTGGCCCAGGAAGAGCGCATTCGAGCCAGAGAAGAAGAACTTGAGCACATCAGTGCTCAGGCCGAGTTCGGTCAGCAGAAGGGGCGGGCGTGGCGAACCCGAAAGAAAGTCGAAGTGATGCGTCGTGAGCAGCGGCGGTCGGAAAGCCGGATCGATCCCCGTGAGAAGCTCGAGCGCGAGCAGTTGGCAGCGGTCAATCAACAGGCACAGCGGTTGGCCGACGACGTCCAAGGTGGCTACAGTCGGGCGGTCATCGCGAAGCGGATCGCCAGCCGCGTCCTCAAGGGTGCGGACATGTTCGAGGCCGTGATGGAGACAAAAGAAGAGCTGCTCGACGAGGCAGGAACGATCGTCCCGATCGGCAAACTCGAGGAGATCAATCGCGGTGAGGTCAGTGTCGAAGGGTGCGTGATCGAACTGTGGGAGCCTGCCTGCTCGAGTCAGCAGCAGGTTGGGCTAATCGAAGATGAGACGGGACGAACGAAGTTCACCGTCTGGAAGAAGAGCAAGCAGCCGCTGGTCGACGAGGGCGAACGGGTGCGATTCAGGGCCGCAGCGAAGAACTGGTACAACGGTCGATGTTCGATCGCACTCACCCGGTGGTCACAGGTCGTCTTCCCAGAGCGTGACGCGTGGTGGGAATAGCCGTTCGTAGCCCCTTTTTTGCTGATGCGTACGGTCACCGCCACCGCCCACCACCTCCACGTTCCGGGCTGCTCACGGCCTACAGCCGTTGCGCTGCCGGGCTTTCGCTTACAATGAACATACTCAAATAACAGTCACTAACTCAGTCTCCTATGGGACGGGATGATTCGATGTTGAACAGAGATCTTATCCGGATCAAACCGCCCACATTACCCTGGTTGCGATACGTACACATCATCACTGGTCGCTTCATCAAGGACATCAGCTGTGATTGACTCAGCTTGATAAGCTTCAGAGGTCGAACCATACCAATCAACTGAAAGCAGCCGGCTAGCTGGGAAGATCTGTGAGAAGTTAGCCCCTCGCCCTCGACCTGCAGCGTGTTGCTTTAATCGAGTCGCAGCCGCTTGGGTCACACCGACATATAGAAGACGCTCTTTTTCTTGTGCTCGATGTGCCCAGCTTCGATTCGTTTGAAGATGGAATTCTTCGCGGAGTACTTTTTCAGTGACTGTCCGTTGGCGACACTCAAGGACATAGACCGCATCAGTTCGGAGTGACCCATCGGCAAACTGTTTCAGTAGTTCTGCGATCCGTCGTTCGTCGACATTATGGCATAAACACTCATTTGGACAATCAGAGCTAACGGGATCAAAAAGCGCAGATTCAACTCTTGGCAGGGTTTTAGACCGAATCTTATCTTCAAGTTCGGATTCGGTTGCATACCGCCATCGTCGTTTTTCTGTCGATGCCACAGTCTTATCATGTTTGTATAGACATAGAAAAGTAAATAATTTCGGTCTTAACAACTCTACATTTGATCCTCACTCCAGAGTGCAGCCAATTTATCAGTCAAGTCGACGTTGACGTTCAGCCCAAAACATTAGTTCATCTCGCATTTCATCAGGCACATCGCCAAAGAGACAACCCAACCGATTGCCTAGATTTTGCCAGCTTAGCTTATTGAACGTTCCCTCACTATACGGGCCGTCTGCCAATGCATCTTCCCACCCCTTGTGAAAGGTACGTTCTCTATCCTTGTCAAGCGGTTTTCGTTCGTCCTCCTCAAACATCAACAGGGTCTCATTAGACACCATGATTTGACTAGCTCGCTAATTGTTAATAAAAATACCTTTGGTATCGACAATTTTAGCGAAAATTTTGAAAAGGATAACGCCGTATGCTCCGTAGCTGCTGTACTGACCAGAGGAAGCCTAGGTGTATCAATGGTTGTAGATTTAAACAGAATTATATTTTATCTATCAGTCAAAAACCTTGTGTACTGAATGAGCAAAGCAGCGTTGTGGGAGTCATGGCTTGAGGAAACGCTCTTACAGGATCTCCATTCTTCTGAGGAACCAGATCCAGTTCCACTTTTCGAGACGACCGACAACGGACTCGAAACGAGCAGTGAGCTAGGGAGCTACAAGTGGGGAAAGAACGACGGTGACTACCTCTATCTCATATACCTCTTGGAGGGGTCAGTCACAGATGCACAAAGCGTGGTCCCGGTGTATGTGGGAGAATCAAGTAACATCAGCTCACGAATTGGGCAACACTCTCGAAAGATTCGCGATTCACTCCCCATCACAGAGTGGGAAGAGAACGACCAGTGGGGAGGCTTCTCGAAATACGATCAGATCGCAGCCGTTGCAGAACGTGCAGACGATCCGTTGTACGTCTGGATTATCGACGTCGACGATCTTGAGTACGGTCCATATGGCTATGAGACCTATCGCCAGGAACTCGAGGCAAAACTCGTTGGGTTGGTTCACGCACAGTCCCAGTACGAGCGCATCTTCGCCAATCGCGAGTTCGTTCCAAATCAGATTCTACACGAAATCGGAAAAGCGGGCCCCGAATGGGTAGCAGAGGAAATAACGTCTGGGTCTGTACAATCGGAGACTTACAATCCAAATACAGAGGCCGGTCTCACGACGAAAGCCGAGTGCTGGAGAGCATGGGTAAAAGAGTACATCTTAGCAGACATACAAAGCGATACGAGATCGGATCCAATTCCACTTTTCGAAGTGAACGACGATTTGCAGGTTCGAACAAGCGATAGTGAGATACTCCAGCGCTCTGTTGAGATCGATGCACGGATTCGCCGTGAAGGCCAAAAGTGTGTTACTCGAAACGGCATCCGTGAGGAGGGTTGCGACGGGTTGTTGTACGTGATGTACCAACTCGAGGAGCCTGCTTCGACTGCGACATCAGCTGATATTGTACCTCGCTACATCGGTAAGGCAGAAGCGTACGGAAAGAAGCGAGAACTCAGCTCGAATTTTACAGAAATCGCCTACGAACGGAACGCGACACGAAGCTTTGCACGATGGGGTGACGGAAACTATTGGCACGTTGGGGAACTCTCGATGGCACTCACCGGCAAAGACGAGCGCAAACAACACTGGGTAGAAGCGCTCTTCGAACCAGACTCACGAACATTGTCGCAACAGACCTACCTCTGGGTCTATGCTTGGAATAGTGAGGCAGACAGCAGTCCGCATCAAACACCCGCTACACTCGCAGAGGTCGAAGCATTGCTGATCGGGACAGCGTACGATGCGTACCCAGAATATCTCTTGAACAAGAGTGGGACACCAGACGACGCACCGGTCAAAGTGGAAACTCCAACGTTTGCTGACTAGCGATTTTGCGGCTGCTCGTTGTTGGCGTGTTTTTTGGAACCCACTGAATGGTGGAGGTCTTCTCGAGAACGATTCGAGAAGCGTGACTCGATCATGGTTACGAGCAGTAGCACCCGGGAAACGTTCGACGATTCGGATACCCGGCACGACGAGATGCACAGTACGATCGAAACATGGCTTGAGGACCTCGTTGAGGAGGTTGACGACGCTGTTTCGAGCGAGCAATTCAGAGAGTGGCTCGACGTCCAGAGTCGATTCCACGACTACTCTCACCGGAACACTTTGTTGATAAAGTTACAATGTCCACACGCGATCAAGGTCGCCGGCTATCGAACGTGGCAAAACGAGTTCGACCGGCATGTGAAAGAGGGTGAGAAGGCGATCTGGATCTGGGCACCGATCATCGCGAGACAGTGCCCTGAATGCGAGAATTCACCATCATACCACGGACGGAGTGACTGCGAGTACGATGACACTAAACCCGACGAGTGGGAGAAGGGACTCGTAGGCTTTCGGCCAGCGCCGGTCTTCGATGTATCGCAGACTGAGGGAGAACCACTTCCGGAACTCGAGACAGAGGCAAACGGTAATGCCGATGAACTGGTGCCAGCACTCCTCGAGGCGGCGACCGCACTTGAGGTAGATGTAGATGTCGTCCCTCCTCGGGCGTGGTCTCATGGCAGCGCCAAGGGCGTCTGTCAGTATCGTCTGGGGAAGCAGCCACTCGTAGAAATCCGTGATCGTGAAAACGAGGCCGATCTTGCCATCACACTCGTTCACGAGTACAGTCACGCGCTGTTGCACGGTGGTTCCGATACTGAAGACGAACGATCGAAACGCGAGCTCGAGGCCGAAGCCGTTGGCTACATCGTCGGTCGATATTTTGAGCTGGACACGAGTGGGTCAGCGTTCTACCTCGCTGCGTGGGAAGGTGACGAACCGGAGACGATCCTCGATCGACTCGAGCGCATTAGCTCGACTGCTCAAGAGATCATCGACATCGTCGAGGAGGAAATGGTCGATGTATGACGGACACTGTTGTTCGAGATCATTGAAGTACTCGAGGAATATCTTCAGCAGTCCTATCGACTATACAGGAGTGTTGTCGATCTATGTCTGAAAGGAGAGGTCATGGAAACTTCCTCTCTTCTCGTCGTTGTGGATCAGGATCACGCCAGTGACGGGGGCGCGTGTTACACTCGGAACGGGAGGTCGGTAGGTGGGTAGACTTGGAAATCGTGCTTCAAAGCCCCTTTTATGTTAGGGAAAGAGGATTACAAAGTACTTTCTCCAGTTCGGGACTGGTATTCTAAATTGCTCAGTCGTTCCTCTAATTTTTCAACATCCTCTTTCACTTCCTCAAAGCGCTCTGGTACTTCATGGTTCAGTCTGACGTTTGGATAGTATGGCTCTTTTTCTGAGTTCTTGTAGTAGAGGTTTACTCCTCCATCATCCTCTTCTATTGCTTTGCACGTAACAAACCGACGCCGGTCTAACCGATCAAGCACTGACCCGACGAGAGCTACTGCCCCGTCTCTGTTGTCATCATCACGGAGGGATTGGGGGATTATATCAGGGTATTCTTCTAATACCCAATCTGTGATTTCTTCAACGGTATACGCTTTTTCAGAATGATCCATCAATAGTCGGTGGGCAATATACACACTCAAGCGATCATGTGTTGCACCTGAGTTCCAAGCTTCCGAATCAACGTCTATAGGCATATGAACATTCGGCTTTCTGACGGTATAAGCTTTGTAGTTGAAATGATTATTCTGATCCCCTTTTACAGTCGTTTCCTGAGGGATTTACGTTTCCTCCTGCTAGTAAAGAAAGGACTTGTCGAGAAAGGAGAGAAGGACCGACGCACCAACGTCTACATGGTAACTAAGCGGGGAACTCGAGAAATCGAAGCCCGACGCAACTGGGAAAACGAGTACATCGAATTATAACCCGTATTGAGCGATATCCTTGCTGCTACATCACAGATCTCGCTTGACGTGCATTTATTTCGTCTCCCTGTGTTGGCCACTGGTAAATGTCTGAAAGCCTGTCTTCGAGGACAGTCAGAGAGAAAATCCTTGAACTACTCCACGATCGCATCATATCACATAGCAGCATTGAGGAACAACCATTCAAAGTAGAGTTTGAAGATCCTCTTCCAAACAAGATATGTTTCTACCTATACGGTCTCGGAATAGCTGATGAAGGGCATGGGTACACAATAAATGTTCGTCTCGATAAGACCAACGAAGATGGGAATATTATCACAGATCCCCCAGAGGACCATCTGGCGATTCTAGGAGGTTATAACCGGGACTACGAGGTATTCGTATTCTGGGACGATGACCTATACTACGATTATGGACCAGAGGAGAGCCAACCCTACACGCCCTACGTAAAAGAAGAGACAATCGAGGAGGCAGCCAGAACGGGCCTATCTACACAAAGGCGGGATCATCGGGAACGAGGTGAAGGCGGCGAGACCGTCATTGCGGTGGATGAGGACCATTTGGTTGATGCACTTTTGATGCGGAACAGGCTCTTCAAAATCCGGCGGATTCTACATGATGTCCTTCCTGAGGGATGGCGTGACAGCAGCGCAAGAGCACAGATTATCGAACGGGTAGTGGATATATTTCTTGAGGAGACTTCGAGGGACAATCCGACAAAGGAGAGAAGAGAAACCGCTCAGAAGATCGTTAAGGAGGACCGGGGTGATAATCTCGATACTATCCAGAATAAGTTTCGAGGAGAACTCTGGGAGCATCGAGATCGACCCAGCAGTGGCTACCAGCAGGAGTACCTTGACCCGGCTTTAGAAAAGGTCGAGGCAAGATGGAGAGATGATATCGACATCGAAGAACTACTGGACGAAGAGGACGGCCCCCAGCATCCACTCATAACACACATACACGAAAACAAGTCTTCAACCTCCATATACACCTTTTCTGCCTCTCCAGATCATTGGCTGACCTCAGCCAGGTACAACGCAATTCCGTTTTCAGAAGATGATCGGGAGCTCTACGATGACCTCTCATCTGGTGATATCGTATTCTTCTATTCAGAAAGAGAGACAGTAAACGAGGAACTGCCTAAACAGCCAGTAGGCCTCATAGGTGCTACCATCATCGATGAAAAGAAAGAGGACGATCAGTGGTGGCAGGAACATGAAGACGGAGAAGATCACCCCCTAGTCGCGTCCTTCAGCCGCGTTTTCTACACCGGTTCAGTTGAGAAGTTTGACTACAACCTTGAGAATAGTCGCTAGTTGTCCACTGTACCGATCACGCCACGTACAGATCCGAGGAAATAGACGAGGGGTGAGGCAGAATCAGTATATCACTTGACCAGGAGACAGAACACAGATGGAAATCTGTCGCATAATGTCTACTTTGCCAGAGATTCTGACGAAGAGAAAGATAGCTGACGCTAGTAGCCGACCTCGCTTCGCCAGAAGCGAGGCGGCTCAGCCGAGTCCGTGATCACATCCAGGTGGCAATCCGGTACCGTTCGTCCGATGCTTCTCTTTCCATCCCAGATCCCGGTCTAACTCCCGGACGACTCCGTAGAGAAACGCATCTCCGAACGTGAACTCAACGGGAAGTGCTCGCCCGCCACGGCGTGGCCGGGCGAGCACGGCCCACTGTAATACCAGCCAGAGCTGCTCTAACAAGAACCCGACACCCACGTAGAAGAGACGAATCGTCGTTGACGGTGTTGTCGTCAGTGCACGCGCCTCACGGAACTTCTCGTAGCTCTTTTCGATCTGTGATCGCTTGTTGTAGATCGTCGCAACCTGCGCCGGCGTCCGGTCTTCCAGACCGAACGCCGCGTATCCGGTCGCCTTCACGCCAGACTTTCCACGGTCACCGTTCTGGTAAGTGACGTTCACTGCCATCGGAAACGTCTGTTCGTGCTCTTTCCCCTCACAAATCGTCTCCTCGGTCATGTATGACGCTGTTACGGAGAGCTTCTTTCGGATCGACGCCTTCCCGGTCTTAACCGGGAAGACTGGCGGTGCACTCTCTCGGAGGACGCCAATCAGCTTCCCGACGTAGGCGTCTCGATCCATGAGAATACGGTCGATCTCAAATGGATACGTCTCGACGCGGGCGAGCAGTCGCTCGACCGCGTCGGCCTTGCTATCTTCGCCAGCAACCGGTTCAACCGCGAGTGTCAGCGGCTTTCCCTGCGCAATCACGAACGCTGTGCAGTAGCGATGACACTGGGTAGTCCCGTCCCGAGCAGCCATCCGTCTGGTCTCGCCGTCACTTCTGGGAGTTCCGTGAAAAGGGTTGTCCATGAAGTCGATACAGACGGTTCTCGACCTGCGGCGGTCGAGAACCGTCATCACCAGCGTAGCGAGAATATCGTTAACGGCGTCCAGCATCGGGTCTTTCTGGATCGTGTGGAGCCAGTCCATGACGGGCTCTCTATTGGGTGTTTCCTCTGTGTTGGTCGTGACGCCGTTAACAGAGGTTGTCCCAGCGGCGGCTCGAAGAACGACTTCCATGATGTCGCCGGGATCGAGGGGCGAGCCCTCGATTCCCGGCATCGGAATCAACAGGAGCAGCTCCAGAGAAAGAGCCTTGAGTTGCCGGTTCGAAATGAACTCGTCCGGATCTGTGAGAACTTCCTTGAGCAAGGGGATGTTCATCACGAATGTATCCGGACAG
The DNA here is from genome assembly GCF_003430825.1 of Natrarchaeobaculum sulfurireducens. Taxonomy (NCBI): domain Archaea; kingdom Methanobacteriati; phylum Methanobacteriota; class Halobacteria; order Halobacteriales; family Natrialbaceae; genus Natrarchaeobaculum; species Natrarchaeobaculum sulfurireducens. The sequence goes on from NZ_CP024045.1 coordinate 67,648, forward strand.
CGGATGAATCAGGTAACTGATTCACCCGCTTCCTTCATCACTACATGTTAGCTAGCTGGCCGCTCAGTCAGAGTGGACAACTAGCGATAGTATTGCAGACAAGGACGAGTCAGATCTCGAGAAGGAGATAGAATCTCTGACAGCAGGCCTCCTCGATGTTTCCACCGCTCACAGCATCTGTCACGCCGCCTTCGATGAAAGAATGCCTATTGAGGACACCTTAGCTCGCTTTAGCGATATCGATGGTTCGGATGAAATCGTCCGTCCTATCGCACTAATAGCAGAGATGGCATCCCGACTCCGAGAAGCACCGCCGATCAACATCCACACCGAGTTCTCGGGATCATTCGATGACGATCTGCTGGAAGGACTCTATTTCCCCGACAGCGAACAGGAGATACTGGACCAGATCCATGCAGCCCTCCACGCTGGAAAGCATGTCATCCTCACAGGGCCACCAGGAACAGGCAAAACAGAGATCGCACAGCGTGTAACCAATAAAATCGCCCAGGAATTTCCCTGGATGTACTCGGGCTCCCAGATGACAACGGCTACCTCCGACTGGTCGACCTTCGACACGGTCGGCGGTTACATGCCTGAAGAAGACGAGGACACAGATGGAGACCTATCCTTCTCTCCAGGCATCGTCCTCAACCGGTTCAGAGATAGAGAAACTGAGACTCCTCAGAACGAACCGCTTGTGATTGACGAGTTAAACCGAGCTGATATTGACAAAGCGTTCGGACAGCTATTTACTGTTCTATCAGGTCAATCCGTCCAGCTACCATACACCAAGAACAGCAAAGAAGTCGAGATCGTAACCGCTGGTCAACTTGACGAGCTACCGAGTGCTCACCAGTACGCTGTGCCGGAGTCTTGGGTCATCTTTGCCACGATGAATACCTACGACAAGACTTCACTGTATGAGATGAGTTATGCCTTCATGCGGCGTTTCTCCTTCATCCCCGTCGATGTCCCTGAGCTTCCAGAAGAGGAGGACCCGGATGAGGAGGATGCCCTTCAAAAGCTCATGAAAGGGTACGAATCTACCTGGGACGGGATCGATGCGGATACTGACGAATTACTCGCAGTTGGCCGTGTCTGGAGGAACGCTAATAATGAGGTTGACGGCTGGGCGATCGGTCCCGCTCTCGTACAGGATATCCTCGCTACGATAACACAGTACCCCCGGTCTGATACTGAGTTGAAGCCACGCCTCACGAACGCGGTAATCAGTTACATCTTCCCGCAACTAGAAGGCGTCCCAGAGCGGAAGCAGATTGTCAACAGTATCAAAGACTCACCGGAAGTCAACGAGGACAAAATCACAGAAGGGGCTAGAGAGATACTTCAGGTATCCTTTGAAGGCGATGAATAGGGAAACGATCATCGACCAGCTAAGTCAGGATATCGTCTCCTATGTGATGGCTGGATCCTTCGAAGAGCAGCAGATCGCCCGTGAGATCAAACCTGGAGACCTTGATGAACGGTTCGAGGACTACCGATTACTGCTTAACCTCCACTTCGTTCTGAAAGATGATGTCGTGAAATTCGTCAAGAAACTCCCAAAGCGGCTAAGAAGCATCAGTACAGAAACGAAGACTGTCTCACGGACTCGTAGAGGGACCGTCGACGGCCACATAAATTGGGGGGCGACGATGAAGAAACGATACTCTCAGAATCCTTCAGACAGTTCACTATTCGTCTGCGACAACCGGTCTGAGGACTATGACACCCCAGAGAACCTTGTATTAAAACGGCTGATATCAATTATATATAACACGATCGACCAAGCAGAGGAGTACATCAAGCAGCAGTACACCTGGGCGAAGGATACCTGGCGAGGCGAGGAGGACCTCATTGACGAACTGAAACGGATAGTAGATAGAAATGTCCACGTCAGAAGAATCCGCTCTCCCGAAAACTACGAACCAACTGAACGGATGCTCATAGCGGCGGAAAGCTCTCGAAAACCTATCTATCAAGAAGCAGCTGAACTACTCCGTACTCACGATAATCTGGTTGCCGGAGACCGGGGCGAGATCAAGGATCTGCTAAACAATACGGCTATCACACCTGATGATGACGAAACCCTGTTCGAGCTATACGTCCTGTTCCGATTCGTATCTGTCCTTGAATCTATCCGTAAGCAGCAGGCTCAGTTCAAGCCAATTCGATCGAATAGGAAAGAAGTTGCCATGTTCGATGGTGACCCGGAACTAGTGCTGTACTACGATCAGGCAGGTACGGATAGAGATCTTTCCTTTGTAACCGAGGAAGACATCACGGAGCGCCCTCTGTCCCGCAGTGAGAAGGTGCAGGAGGTAGCTCACGATATCTCGAACCAATACTTCGACAAAAAATTCCAGAACTATACCAGTAGGCCTGACGTCATAGTCCTCGAAATCAGGGATCCTAATACACAAACCTATGAATACCTCGTCACCGAGGTCAAGAACAGTACAAATACAGGCACGATTAGGACGGGGATCAAAGAGACTCTGGAATACCTAGCTTTCCTCCGAGTCGATGATGATTTCGTATTTGAGGATGAGGATGGGGAGGACTATTTCGGAAGCGGATGGAACGGCCTCCTCGTCATCCAGGATCTCGAACGAGACACTACCCCTCTCGAGGAACAGGGCGACTCCGAGATCAAGATCCTACAGGCCTCCGAATTAGAGGATGGACTTGAGAGAGTCTTGGATAGAGCTGATTTGAACGTAGAATAACGGCAGCGAAAGAAGAGCGAGTTGTTGGCTATTCCTCGGTTCCAAGTCCATCTAGGGTTGTCTGCTCGGTATCGTCAAACTCGAAGGTTCCTGCCTCGTCCATGTCGTAGTTGAGGATGAGACGTTCGGTTACCTCGATAGACCGGCTGTCGTTATCGTGCTGCTTGTTCATGAACTGGGACCGGCCTTTCTCCACTATGGTGTAATCTTGCAGGCCTTCAGGGATTCGCTGGTACGATACTGCCCATTTACCTTCTGTCTCGCTTAGAGTATCCACGAATCGCTCGTGGTCGAAGTCCCCGTCGTGACGGTACAGAGCGTCCCCCTCATCGACGTAGGGCGGGTCGCAATAGAAGAACGTGTCTTCACTATCGTAGCGGTCGATCAGATCTGCATAGTCAAGATTCTCGATTTGGACATTTTTGAACCGGTCTGCGAACTCGTATAGCTTCTCCGTGGCGTTCCTCAGCTTACGTGCCTTGTTCCGCTGGTGGGCTGAGGCAAATCCAGATGCAGTCCGGTACTTTGCAGCGTATTGTGAATACCTGAGGTAGAAGAACCGGCCTGCCCGCTCAATCGAGTCGTCAGGTCTTTCGCCGGAATAGAAGTCCTCTTTCCACTCTTGATGCTGCTCTCGTGCGTACGGAGTTTTATTAAGCCAGTCGATTAGCTCATCTTCTCTCTCGCGCAGAATCTTGAAAAACTGGACGAGATCACCGTCCAAGTCATTGTAGACCTCAGTATGGCTCTCAGGCTTATTCACTAAGACAGCACCGCTACCGCCAAAGACCTCCACGTAGCACTTATGCTCCGGGAAGTGCTCGATGATCCAGGGAGCTAGATAGGATTTCCCTCCCGGAAATGGAAACACAGACTTTGTCACGACCGGAGCATAGACGATGATTCACTATAATACTTCCTTCATCTCTATCCTGGGCTACGAGGTAACGTTGAGATTGCTCGAATACCATCCAGGTCCTACCTGCTCAAGGCTTCCACGGAAAATCCTATTCAGCCCTATTCTTTCGTCGCCATCAAGTAGTACGGGCTCATCCCAGTACTCCACGTTGTCGACCACGAACTGTACCCGGGGATTATTCGCCAGCAGAAAGTTCACGCGCTCGGACAGGATGTCGTGGATGAACTCGCTGATCTCTTCAGGATCTTCCGCACCTCGGAGATAGCTGTCAAGACCGAACACCGCTATATCGTAAGGCAAATCTCCCATATCGTCGACACGGCGGAGAAACTCGACTACACTCATACGTTCATCAAACTCGTCACCGACGTCTAAGGCCTCTTCACCGACGACGTGATAGCCGATATCGAAGTTCATCAGATTCTAGCAGCCTATAATATGGCAAATGGTATAAAAGTAATCGGAAATCAAGGCCTTTACTGGCCGAGGATTTCTCAGCGGAAGTCCTCAATCTCCAGCTGAGTGTCGGATTGCTCCTTCACGTATTCAGCGATATCATCGTAGTCATCGTCCCCTTCGATCTCTGAGAGCCTGTGAAGCGCGTTGATCGCACCTTCATCAGTCCATTTCCCGAATCGCTTGGCTAACTGGTCGGTCTCGAAGAGGTAGTACAGATAGTGGGCCTTGTCAATCGACAGTGGTTCGTTCTTGTTTTCCAGGCAGTCAGCCCGTTCAAACGGATCTAGAATGACCAAGTCGTCACCTTGTTGTTCCAGTAGATCTTCATGAACCAATTCAGCCACGTCGACTCCTCTCTGTCGAAGATCCTTATTGAGGGCGTTGAAAGATAATTCCTCGCCTCGGCCCAAAACGTGGGTTAGATAGACTGCACTGAGAGGATCCATTTCCTCGCTCAGAATCTGGAATCGTTCCTCGAGCAGTTGTTCGTCGACGATTTCTTTGATAGCGTCGACAGCCTCGACCACGTCCATCTGCTCTCCGTCACGAGTGACGTTCGGATAGTGTTTCGAGAAGATCTCCAGGCACTTCCCCATCGCCACCACGAAGATATCACCTCCAGTCAAGCGGCGACCTGCTTGCTCCAGTCGGTCGATCTCATCCTCTGCCCGGAAGTATATATCGTCCTCAAGCGACTTCCAAGAGACCTCCTTGGGATCTTCTTGGCGTTTCCTGCAGACGATAATGGTGTCGTAGTCGACGGTTGCTCTTCCGTGCCTGGTACCTCCACGAGTCTCACTGTTTACAGGGTAGAGAGCGCTAATGTAGAAGTCAGCATCAAGTACGGATTGGAGCGTTGAACCCCAGGCCTCGGTCTCCTTGTGGTGGAAGGTGAAGGCCATAATACCGTCGTCAGCCAGTTTCCGACGGGATTCGTTGAAGACGTTCGTCAGTGTCTCGATGTAGTGCTCCTCGGTTCTCTTGTCCTCGACATCTTTCGCCGGGTCGACAACGGCCTCGCTCTTCTTCGGCGTACGTTCTCCTTGGAAGTGGTCGTAGGTGTCGCTGAGAACCTCGTGTAGCCAGACGTAATAGAAGTCCGAGAGCTCGGCATACATTTCGTTGTCGTAGTATGGGGGATCCGTGATGATCGCGTCTACTGATTTGTCTTCGATAGGTAGATACTCAGAGGTTCCACAGCGTAAGAAGGAATTCCCCTCCTCTCCTAGGTGAGAGGCATCGTCCACAAGGACACCCTCTACCGGAGTCTGCATCTGCTTATCCTGAGAGTTCCCGTCCTCGTCGATGTATTTCTCGACCGGGCTCTGACACCACTCCTTCGCGGCCTTCGTTTTATCGAACATCCCCTTGAAGGTACCACGACCGTAATCACTGCCCCAGACATTCCCTTCAACAGGTGTGTGCCGGGCGATAATCGTGTTATAGTTGTAAATAGGCTCAAGCTTGTTCGCCACCCGGTTGTACATGCAGAACATGTTGTTCGACTCCAGCATGGCGGAGAACGTGGTGAGCAGGAACTCCTTCACGTTCTGATCCTCGATGTCGTCGATCTCGTTGAGGAGCCGGCCCAGCAGCAACAGCTGCCGGTCGTTGAACATCTGGTGGTACTTGTGATAGCCGTGGTTCCAAGCACGGTCACTGCTCCCCTGGTACCGGTCCTGCTCTGGGATCGGCAGCTCGTCCCACTCTTCCTCCAACTCCTTGCTAGCACTCTCGTAGAGCTCTAAATCGTGGTCAGTGGGGTCTTTGTATCCTTTATCGTCACAGGAATCGCAGTAGTATTCCACTGCATACATCTGGGAATCTGGCTTGCCAAAGCGTTTCGTGGCGTCGATAATCTTACTCCGGACACCGCAATCAGGACAGGTATAATTCTGTCCTGAAGCGGTCCCCTCCTTGGGCATGAACTTATTCCCGCAGCTGTCGTCCACGCATGTTGTCTCCGTAGTGTGGTCGTCTGTCTGCTGGACGGTCCAGCAGTCCGGGCAGAGAACATTCTTGTAGCTGTCGTTGGAGGAACGGGAATTAGCGAAGTAGTAGCCCTTGAACAGGGGAATATCGTGGCCGCAGTTCAGGCACTCGATCTCCTTCACCCAGAAGTAGTACATCGCATCCGCCATGTTATCGCAGTCTGGGCACGGTGTCTGGTAGTACTCGAGAATTTCCTCACCGACAGATTCGTAGATCTCGTCGTAGGCCTCTTGCAGATCATCAATATCCACGGGTTCAATCTCTTTCTTCACTGTGAACCAGGCAACCGGGTTTAGATCGCTGCCGATGACGTTGCAGCCCATCCGCAGGGCTTCAACGATCGTGGTTCCCCCGCCCATGAATGGGTCGAGAACAGTCTTATCGCCAAAGTCGACGTCTTCCAAGTAGTAGTCCCATAGGGCCTCTGGATTATCCCAGTCGACGTCCGGTAACTCCTCGAAACTCTCCTGGCCGTTCTCCTTGATATGGATTTCATCCTCCGCTAGGGAGTACAGGAGCATGGTGCGGAAGACCGAGCCCAGTCGCCTGGCCCAGTACTTGTGCATTGTGTAGACAGGCCGGTAGTAGCGCTTGGCATGGCCTTCCTTCGATGCGATTTCGTTGACCCCCTCAATTGGGAACGAAATCTCGATAGGTCGACGACTGTTTTCCTTGCTCATGCTTATTTTTAGAGATTGACGTTAATCCGGGGCGTAATGCACTCGGATACGCTGAGACCACCGTGCTGGAAATTCGAGTACTTCCCTCCGGCAGGCCAAGTGTACCGCCCGATGGGCATGTAGTACCCATCTGCCTCCACGACAAGACCATCCTCCACGAGGTCGTCAGCGTTGACGTTCCCAACACTTTCGAACCGTCCACTAAATGTGTTCTGGAGACGGGTTTTCTGTCGGTCTGAAATTTGGAAGGTGTGACCGGAGTCCAATCGGGCGTACCCGTGGTCTGAGGTGATCACCAAGGAGTCTGTATCCAGCTGGTTGATGATGTTGCGGAGTGCTGTCTCTGACTTCTCGTACATCTCCTCGATGGAGGACAATTTGGTCCTTCCTTCCTGAATATTCTCGAGAAGGGCGTCAGGGTACCGGCTCCAGATGATTTGCTCGTCACCATCCAGGGATGGTTCTTGGCTCTGTACGCTGGCAGTTTTGTACTCTTTCTTCAGATCGGAGTAACCTACTCTATCTCGGAAAGGCATTGTCTCGGAAGGAACAGTCGAATACGAGTAACCGACCGACAGCTCACTGGCTTCGTCCTCCAACAACTGTACGAAGAGGGAGGCCTCTCGGACACTCATTGAGTCCATCATAACCAATGCTCCATCCTCGGGAACGGTCATGGAGGCCTGGTTTACACACCTGTCTGCCAGGATCTCAGTATAGAACTCGCTGTAGACATCGAGAAGCAGGCGTTCATACTCCACCATTTGCGACTCCCGACTATAGTGCGAGGCGATATCATCTCCGGCAGGAGCCCAGATGTTCCAGACTGCCTCCCATACCGGATCAATTGGGTCCTCGGCGTCGACTAAATTGGTGAGGACCTCAGTCTTGAACTTCACTTTCGATCACCACCTGAGCGTTGATATGGGTCGCACTTGGCAGTTCTTCCAGGAACTCGATCAGCTCCTCCTTCGACAGATCGTCTAAATCGTAGGAGAGATCGATATGTGTTGCAGTGTCTGTGTCTCCGTTGACCCGGGACTCCGCTACACTTCGAAGAACACGAGCACTGTTGCCCTCTAACTGAACCGTCTTGGTCTCGGTCGGTTTACTGGCCGTTTCTCCTTCATATCCAGTCCCTGACCCGGTACGGCCGACAGTCGTCGTGGTTCCATCACCTGTACCGATACTGCTTCCAGTCGTAGCTCTTCCCGAACCAGTAGTGCCCGTGTTAGGCTCGGGCTCTGGCTCCGTCTCCGTGTAAACCGACTCATCAAGATTGTCTGGGTGATGGATGGTCAGTTCATCGTTGAGATCCGGTAATGGATCGCCCTTCTGAGTCGCGTAGAACTTCGCTCGGTCGCTTTCCAAGATAATCTTCCCATCTCGGTAGAGTTGGCCGAGAGCAGAGTAAAACGCACTGTCCTCCAAGACCACAGGCATCCTACGGAACTGGCGGAAATCATTGAGCATCGAACCTACGTTAACCCCGTTCTCTGCATCCTGGACCTCCTCGACGATCTTCTCTCCAATGTAGGTCTTATCACGGCCTACCTTGCTCTTCACATCCTCGATGTCGGGATTGACCGATTTCTTCCTCATCCGAAGACCTCCGCCGGAATCAGTCCACTTGACCCAGCTCCCGTAGTTGTCCTCAAGCTCGTTCCGTAGCTCACGACGTTCGTCTCGGATTATCTTCTCCAATTCACCTTGCTCGTCGTCAACCTTTCCTCTCAGGTTCTCAGCGCCAAGCACACGAGCTGCCTTGCTGATCAGGTCATCATCCTGGCGGATCTTCTGGTTGGGAGTGACGAAGAGAACCGTGTTCTGATAGGTCCTACCCTCGAAGAAGCTGTCCAACTTTTTCTCCAAGGCCCCGTTCGACAAGTAGTCCAACATCACAACGACCGAGATATCCCGTGAATCCGAGACATCGTCTTCAGGATAGACAAATACGTCTCCTTTCCAAACATCGTCCCGGACGACCTCAGCCAGTTTCTCCTCAATAGCATCTCGATCTCCGTCTAAAACTCGTTCTTGTTCTCGAGTTACGAGAGCGGTGAGCTTGGGATCCTCGGTAATGTAGTAGTTGTCCTTCTGACCATCTCGGTCCAAGTAGTGAGCAGTGCCATACAGGTTCTGGAGGGACATATCCAGCTTCGACACCGAGTTCTTTCCAGGCTTATACGTCCCAAGCAAACACTCCGTGACGGAGGCCATCTGAGACCTTTCGTCCAGAGTGTAGAGGAGAATGGTCTTCAGCAGATCCTCACCGAAGTCGATATCCTCGACAGAATCAAGGTCGGAGACATACCGATTGAAAAGTGTCTGGTTGATCCCCCGGAACGCAGCTGCTTCGATATCGCTGGTTATGATCAGATCGGTATCCTGGTAGAGCCGTCTCACTGTATCAGCGAGCACGTTCATGGCACCTCGAACGTTCTGTCTTTCCTTCCCACCTTCGTACAGGTTATCAAGGATGTCAAGGAGCTCAGGATGGAACGGATAGGTCTCCACCATCCTATTCTCGTACCGTTTCTCCTCCTCAATGTCGATAGGATAAGAGTAGTTTTCAACGTAGTTCTGGACTATATCCCGAACCTCGTTTTCATCCAGTTCTTCACGCCGAGTTTCAAAGAGTCGGTGGAGGATAATCCGTTCCCGGTCACCGGTGGCGTTCAGATCTACGGCGTAGGGACTCGTCCGATTGAGAATCCGCTTGAAGTCATCGCTCTTGTCCAATAGTGTGATGAAAACAAACAGGTCCTCGTCAGGATCGTTCGCTACCTCCAGTAGATTCTGGATGAAGAACTCGTTACGTTCAACCAATTCCTCATCCACCGAATCGCTAAACGACTCCCACCACGTCTCAATTTCATCGAAAAAGATGGCAACCGGCCCATCAGCACAGAGATCCTCTATATGCTCAGTCGTAACATACCGCTTGACATCATCTGAGATATCCTCACGGCCAAGATCCTCGAAAATCGGCTCCCAGATATGATCCGCATCAGTCTCACTGGTAGACAGAATGGTCGCATCCGTTGACTCCGGGACATCAAGAGCAATCTCCCAATCATTGAGCCATTCTTGGCCAACCTCTGGACTATTGAAGAGGTGATACAGGGTCAACAAGCCGTGAGACTTACCTGCCCCATAAGGCCCTGAAAGCGTGATTCCTCCCTGACTGTCCCGCCCCCGTAACTTGTTATCAACATGGTCGAACGCAGTTTCCAAAGCATTCGAGGGATAGGTCATGGAGAGAAGCCGGGACGGATCATTTTCAAGCCGGTCCTCCGACCCACCTACCTTGTGCGCCTGGAGAACCCCCTGAAAACGCCCCTCACGGACTTCCTTACGGGGCGTCAGGAGCTCTGAAAAGTTCATACGCTTCTGTTCTGACTCGGACCTACTTCATGCTTTTCAAAATGACGCCTCAGAAGAACTCTACAACAAATCCAAATTCAGAGATCCTCCAAGGACCTAACGAACCAGCAGGACGAATTTGCAAGAGGAATAATTATCGCCCCCTCATACCGGGAACTGGAATTTAGGAAAATCCATAAATTATGTCAGAGAAAGCTCGAGAGCTTAGCCAAGAAAGTGGCGGAGTGCAACAACACAGACGAAACTAGAGAACTACTCACCGAATACGAACCCATCTCCCAAGGAGTCCTGAAAGCAGCACACTCCATCGACTGCCTCCAGATAGAACCCACACTCCACGAAACACTAGACGCAGACGCACTGGACAAAATCTTCCAGACCTCAGGCAACGTCAACGGAAGAATCGTCACCCAGATCTGGGACATGACCGCCGTCATCACCCCCATAAAGTCTAGCTATATGAGGCAAAGAAAACTCCTCAAAATTGACTTCGGTAACTCAATCACCTAATTCGATACCACTCGGCGTTTATTGTGAATTGAAACCCCCTGGCAGATCACCATCGGAAAAACCGCTTCAGATTGCACAGAGAGTATTTGTCCTAAATACTCCAGAACTTCTCGCCGCCCACCTCGAACGACGAAACACCATCCATATCCTGGAGACGGTTCCGTGCTTCCTCACGCTTGATCCCGTAGACCTCCATGACCTCGGGAGTGGCCACAGGACCATGCTCCTCAACGAACCCCTGCAGTTCCTGAGGGTCCTGCTCCTCGATCCCTTGGAACGTGAACTGGGTCTTGAAATCCGAGTACCGGACACGGCCATTCTTCAGCACCGGCTTCCCCTGAATCTCCATGAACGTGAACGGAAGCTCGCCACGCTCACCGGATTCCAGTTCGGCTTCTTCCAGATCTTCCTCGAACTGTTCCGAGTCCAGGCCGAGATCTGACGCCAGGTCGATCAAGACCTCTCGGTCGTTGATGTCACGGCCAGCTGCAACACCACGCTGCCACAACGCCCGGATGTAATCCTCTCCACGCCGCTGCCTGTCTGCTGCCTCGAACGCTCTGTTGACCAGTTCCGTGGACTCCGGCGAGTCATCGTCCCAGAACGAAGGATCAACCGGCATACCCAGCTGCTGACCGACGTCAATCCACTTCTGCTTCTCCTGCACCGGATTGATCGCGCGGACAGGAGCCGGTTTGTAGAAGAGTTCGATCTCTTCACTGTAGCACTCCTCGACACGTTTCATCACCGGTTGGACACCCCATGACATCGCGCTCAACGCATCGACTTCCTGGACCACGACCACTGTCTCATCTTCCTCTTCCTCGTCGTCCTCGTCCTCATCCTCGTCGTCTTCGTCGTCGGTGTCCTCCTCTTCTTCCGTGTCTTCCTCTGTCTCAGGCTCGTCGACGTCGTCGTCTTCTAGCTCTAAATCCGGCTGTTCCTCTTCCTCGTCGTCCTCGTCTTTACCCTCTTCTTCCTCTGCTTCACCACTGTCGCCGGATTCGTTGCCTTCAGAAGGCTCTGTACCTGTACCTGCACCGGCACCCGACCCAGCAGCACCAGCACCAGCGGCACCGGCAACACCCGCAGCAGCTACTTTGCCACCACCCGAATCCTCGTCAGAGTTATCGCCTCCATCGTCACCAGTATAATCGTCTACACCGGTCTGAGTATGATCGTCAGTCGCTCCATCATCCTGCGAATCATCATCATCCGACGAATCGTAATCACCACCGCTGTATGAACCAAGGAATACGAACATCGTTCAGTTATCCTCCTTCCCGCCGAAGAACTCGTTTACCGGCCTCTGCTCCTGATCATCGTTCAACGAAAGCTTGGCCTCCCGGCTCTCCTGGAACTCCGGCCACGGATCCTGCGAAAGCCCGTCACCTTCTGTACAGGCACTTTTCCACTGCCGAAGCCCAGTAGCCCCACGGACACGCGGAGCAAAATCAAACAGGTCATCCTCCGCAAGCCGTCCGATCAGGAAAACATCCTCCATGTCTATGGCGGCGATACAGTCCCTGACGTGGCTGTGTAGCACATTGATCGCGTTCCCGGCGTCACCGCCCGTGTACTGGACAGCGTAAAACGCGAACTCCTGGTAATCGAATTCGTCGTATAATTCCCGATATTCCACGAAGTGCCCGTACTTCCAGCCCTTGTTTGTCGGGATCAACCGGACATCGAAGTCTTGCTCGATGATTTCTTTCTGAAGAGTCCGGACGTGGCCGGTGTACGCCTCGATAGCGTTGTCTTGGATCTCCTCGTCCATCCAGTTGTAGCTGTAGACCACGTCGGGAACGTAGATCGCTGGCTGAACCACTTCCAGCAAATTCACTACATCCTGGAAAGTACGCTCGTTCACGTCATCATCGTGCTCCGTACCGAGGATTACCGGGATATGCCACGGCTCGAGGACCTGGCTCAGGTCACCGTCTCGCTCAATGACCTCCTGGGCGTCGGAAAAATTGATTACCACGTACTCGACGTCCTGATTCCCGTCAAGCCAGTCCTCATACTCTGGATCCGGTAGTTCTACGCGGGGATGAACGCCTCTAACCGGTTTGTATATCCGGTGAGAAACTACCGCCTCATGAAGTGTTTGCTGCCCTCTGCCGATTTCTCGGGTATCTACGTTCGAACTCAAAGGTCGTGCTCTCCGTCTCCAGGTGTGTATTCGTGGGAGACATGTCAGGTTACGTGCCAACCCACCATAATACTATCGCCTCAAACCGGCGTCTAGGGCCGCCTAAACCCTAGAAACACGGGCTTCACAGATCAACAGAGTAATCCAGAACCATTGATATATAAACAACAGTTATGATCTGGACCTCAATAATAGTCAATCAGTTCACATCTGGGGTGTAGACTACTTACCGTACCAGGATTCGATATTCTGAACGGCATGGATATCGTGCTTGTAGTCCGCTCGGCCGCCATCAGGTTTGTAGACTGCAATTTCCTTATCCTCGGAATCCGGACGATACCACTTATCGTCGTGCTCAGAGAGAATCCGTTCAATCCTCTCCTCCCTCTGGCTACTGTAACAGTCCCTGCAGAGACCGTCCGTCGTATCCTGGCCTACACCGATATAAACCGAGGCAGTGTACGTCGAACCGCACTCATTGCACTCTCGCTCCTCCTCATACGTCTTACTGCCCATAGAAAAACGGTACAAGCTAACTAGACAAATCACTGTTCCTAAACCTGGGCCTGAAAGATACCTGGTTAGACCTATTCTGCCGTACCGTAGACCACCGACAGTTTATGTGCAATGCCTCGGGAGAATGGATCATGGACGACACAATCTACGCTCCCGGCCCCATCAAATGCCGAGAATGCGGGACAGAACTCGAAACCATCGAGAAAGGCTACCTGCAAAGCCAGAACTGCACCGGAGAAATCGAAGACGTCGAAGACTACCGGGCCAAGTACCCGGACGCACTTACCCGGACCACCGAAATGCGGGACAAAATCATCAACGCTATCAAATAGAAAACTTTGAGTAATGAGTCAGCCACCAGATCCAGAACGGTATCTTGAACTCTTCGACAAGCTGGACCTCGATAATATTGAAGACCGTCGAATCGGTGTTCATCTCCTCAGAAACTACTTCTCCACCGTACTAACCGACGTAGCAGAAGAAAAACTGGGGTCAATGACCTCTATCAATCAAGACTACTTAGACGAACAGTGGCGACAGGTAAGAGCCAAATTCGAGTCAATACCCGGTCAGATACCGGAAGAAATAGAGATACTTCCCTTCCCGCTCATCCAAGCCCGGAACCCTGTAACCCACAACGACCGGTACGACCCACGACAAGAAATCAGCGATCTCCAGGAAATACGGGATCAAGCCCCTGAATGGAGAAGAGAAGTTGAAGAAATGGCGGAAGCCTATTTCCACGCCTGGGAAAACAAGAGTCCAAAAGAATCTCTGATCAACCTTGCAGAGCAAAATCTGCAGCAGGTGCTTTCCTCTGAGCCACGTTTTGACAAGTTCGCCAACGAGTATTCGATAGCTCATGAAGCGGCGAAAGAAGGAAAGGAAAAACTGCAAACGAACGTCGACCCGGACCGGGAACGAATCGAGAAAGAACTGGTCGAAGTAGTCGAGATAGCTCAAAGCCTGGTAAGAACCATCGAGAACTTAGAGCAGGATGAAATCGGATACGAAGACTACCTTGCAAACGACGTCCGCGATAGAATGCTAGGCCGTTAAACCCTGGAAGACAATCCCGCTAAAAATCTGAAAAACAGATTTCAAAGTGACGTAGACAACACGTCCCACCGCCAATATCAGTCCAGCCAACAGTACTTCTCCCTGACCTCGTTACTCATAGCAGGATCAGATCGTCGCCGGTATCAGAATCATCCTTCTCCACGATTACTAATTCAGATCTTTCGTCATCTACCTGTTCTTGGCCCTCCACACAATTCTCAGAAGAAGAGACAAACTCGTCAAGGGACTTGTGACAATGAGAATCTCTATTCAACTCGACCACCTCTCACCGAGACTCATCTGACCTCTCGCCGGATCACGATACTGTCGAGGGTCCTCCATAATATCGTGCTCACTCCAAATGTGCCGGGCAAAATTCATTCCGCCCTTGATCTCTTCACTACACTTCGTACAGATATACAGCTCGTCACCCATGCAGTACTTCGAGATACAGGTCGTTCCGTCAACCTCCGGGACTCTCTTCGGGGAATTACCTCTACACTAGTACAGCTGCTCCACTCATCATTCAACGCTTGGTCTATCCATTTTTCCTGGACACTACTAACAAGATTAGAGTAGATGCAACGCAGCCATTCACCGGTCTCCAGGACCTGACAAATCCTGATAACCACACCGTTCTCCTAGACCAGGTGCTTATCGGGAAGCTCACCGAATCCCTGAAGGCGAATACGAAGACCAAGGTTATGCTCCCGCTGGAATCGGAAAGGGCGGGGTGGTGTCCGACACCTGTACTTCTCTATGGCCAGAGAGCCCTGTCTGAGACCGTCTTCTCCGTGATCAAGCGCACGCTCGGCGACGCCGTGCGTGCGCGATCCTGGTATCGTGAGTTCCGTGAAATCGTCCTGTTGTGTGTCGTCTATAACATCAAGCGTGCCATCGAACAGTGAAATCAACCGCAGTATGGCGATTCACCACGGCCATTTCGAGAGATCTCACATCACTATTTGGGCAACCCGGTACTCGTGTTCGCGTTGTGTTCTGTGCGCCTGAACAAGGGTGCAGGCGCATCAGAGTAGGTGCCTGCGTGAAAACCCAATGAAACAGCGATCGACACATACTCCCGAACATCGAAAGACGGCGTGTTTGAATCCGGTCTGTGAAAACCCAACGTCAACAGTGTACTGCTCGCCGGCATGCGCCATTTCGCACCAGGATCAGGTCCGATCCGAGCTCGAGGAGGCGCAGTCATGATTCTCGAGGTCCAACAGACTCGAGGACACCACGTTGTACTCGGTGCCGACGAAGAGTTCTGCGAGACAGTCGTCTCGGCCTGTGAGCTTCGAGGAGAGTGGTTCGAGACACACGGTGACAAGGAGATCGGAAATCGGCTGGACGCGATCGCGACGATCTGGATGGTTGGACGTCGACATAGGCGTGTCCACACTCGAGTTGCGTGGCTGGCTTTCGCTGCTGACGCCTGTGAGTGGTACGCTCAATCGCTACAAAGAACTCGAGAGTATGAACTTGGTTGGCGGGCCAAAGACGCCTGTCGACAGCTCAAGAGTTTGCTTCGAGAGCATCGACAAATTAACGCTCGCAACTACGAACTCAGAGCGAGAAGGTAGTGTCACTGTCTCAAAGCGCTAACAGCGGCAATACTGGAAACAATGGTGTCCTGATGAGATCCGAGTTACCCCACATGGGAATAATCATCAGATTTTGTGGGGTAACTTTAACAATCAAGTATCCGGTTTCCCAACCACGGTACGAGCAGCCAGTGATGGATGACCAAGTCTGGGAGTTGCTCCAGACAGCTGCTAACAGCAACCGAATCATACCCTTTGTGCAAGGTTAATGGTCCGTGCGAGACTACACTACGCGAGAGGATGCAACACGAGCTCTCATCTTTGACTTCGCGTTCTATACAGATTACCGATTTAGCCAGGTAAAGTGTCTGTTTCGTATGACTGGGATGCGGAATGTGTTCGTCAAAATGGAGATAGATGGCATCGTCGAAGAAGCATATGAAGTGCAAAATGGACGAAGCTACCCACCTTCAGATAGAACAGCACAGAGTTCGTAACAAGGGGATTAGCGTCTGTGCTCGAATAAAATTTCGCTGGCAGTTTCGATAAGTCGATCACGGTATCCGTAGTATGACTTGGCGTCAGTAGCAGTTGGAAGTTCAACGGACTGAAGCGACCAATCATTCATCCCATCGTGAACTCGTGACGGCTCCTTGCGGCCACCTTGCTGAGGGTATACGAGAATGCCTGGCGCTTTCTCTGATAAAATATAGGATGTGATTTGATATACATCCCCAGACTGTAAGCTTCCAGTTTTCCATTTCGCGTCTCCGACAAGGAAAACGGAACCCGAGGAATCACTTA
Organism: Natrarchaeobaculum sulfurireducens; assembly: GCF_003430825.1. NCBI lineage: Archaea > Methanobacteriati > Methanobacteriota > Halobacteria > Halobacteriales > Natrialbaceae > Natrarchaeobaculum > Natrarchaeobaculum sulfurireducens. The sequence goes on from NZ_CP024045.1 coordinate 84,405, forward strand.
CCACGAAATCCGGTTTCATAGTGACCGCATGCGGCCCACTAATGATGTTTCGAATATTGGCTTGACCTTCGACCGTCCATTCGCTGGAAATATCCCTCGCAGCCTCGCGGAACGCGCGTTCAGCTGCTTTCTCGAAGATACTGTTCATATTGATAAAGAGCCCAAACGATTGTCGGTCACCAAATGAGAGATCCTCGAAAAACCGCCGTGAAAGGACGAGTCGAGTAAGCTCTAGGAGATCCTCGTAATATGCGTTGAGTCGCGTAATTTCAATTGTGTTCATCTCCTCAAGAGAAACGTGAGCTGGCGAGACGAACTGTCGAAGTTTCTTTTCTTGGTAAGACAGCTTCGAGGAAAGATGTTCGTCTTCAACCAGAGAGGTAACAATCTGTGTCGCCCGGTGGATTGCGCGGTTGAGTACCGTATCTGACGAGAATGCGTCATACTCGACAGCAAAATCCGTCGGAACCGTGGTTGGTCGCTGGATTTGCCGCTGGACATCGAGTCGGCCTCGAACTTCCTGTTCAAGTGTTTGCACTCGTTTGTAATCGCGCCGAATGCCCTGCCTCAGCACCTCATTGAGTTCAGCATGGAATAGTGCCCCAAACGCGTCGATAAACGTCTCAGAAGGTTTGAGTCCAGTCGTCTGTTCGATTGTACTGGCAGGAACCTCAAACGCGTACTGCAGCAAGTACAGCAAATTGCTGACGGTCTCTTTGGGCGTTACCTCAACCGTGGTACCACTGGGGAGCGTCATTACTCCAACGTAGCTGGAGGAACGGATTGAGGCAGTGCCATCCGCAGTGTAGGTCACCGACAGTGGCCGTGATTTCTCACTGAGTGATTCGAGAAAATCTCGGTCTGGTTCAGAGAGCAGGAACGGCTCCGTTTCGTCGTGCTCTGCGAGTGTGATGGGGTCTTCTGGTGGCACCGTTTTACCTGATGATGACTCTGAGACGGCCGCTCCTGAGACTGTTACAACTGCATTGTCGTCAATCATCAATATTTACTCCATGCTGGTGAACTCTACTGACAGTGGTGCCCTGTCGTCAGTACTGATACCCGCAATCTCACACAGCGCACTGTACAGCGTTTCAGAGTCGAAGGCTAAGATCTGATTTGCCTCCCAGTCGATAAGCTGATCACCACCGTTCTGGAATAGATCGCTCTGAAGCCTGTTGAATTGACCAAAGTAGTATTCTTCAAGCTGTGGCAGTATTTCGAATCGCCACATATCGACTACGTCCTGGGATGTTTCGAGTCCCAAGAGGAAAGTATGACCAATTTGTTTCCTCTTGCCGAGATGCTGGAGTGTAATGATCCGCTCATTGAGCTCTTTGAGAGCAAGAATAGACGCTGCAACGAGTTGATCTCGTTGATTTCCACCATTTTGCAGAAGATCATCCAGCTCATCGACATTCGCCAGCGCTGGATAACTATTGGTGGCGATCTCAAGTTCTGGTGGGAACGGGAGGAAGCGAAAGCGTCGGCGTAAAGCGGTATCGACCAAGGCAATGGATTCATCAGCAGTGTTCATCGTCCCGATAATATAGAGGTTGGGCGGGATAACAAAATCCTCGCCTGAGTGGGCGAGCTTGGCCACAATCTCATTTTCTTGATTTAGTCGTTTGTCTGCTTCCAATAGGGTGATCGACTCTCCGAAAATCTGTGCTAAATTCCCTCTGTTGATCTCATCGATAATGAGAAAAAATGGCGGTGCATCGTTGTTCTGGCCGCTATTGTTGTATGCATCCGTAGCATCTCGCACGATCTCTGCAAACGTTCCTTTCTCGTACGCGTACTCAACTTGTTGATTTTCAACTGATGCGGTAAAGCCTTCGACGAAGTCCTCGTAGGAAAAAGACGGGTGAAACGTTACTGTTCGAATCTGGTCAACACCTAATGCGTTAGCATCCTTCTTCGCTCGAAGCCACTCCGCGAATCGTCGAGCTGTGTAGGTCTTTCCAGTACCAGGTGGGCCATAGAAGACAACCTGCTTCTTCGATTCAAGTAGCCGTTCAATATCTTTGTTTTGATGCTGCTCTACTGGAGATGTTTCATGAAGCTCTGTGAAGCGCTGTCGAACAGTGTCATAGAGGTCTCGAGCACCTTGCTGATCGGTTGGCTTTTCAATCGTACCTACGTGCGACATCCTTTTTCGGTTAAGAAGATCAGCAACTTTCGAGATGCTCACAGCAGACTCCTGTGGGAGAGTGTAAACCCAGTCAACTGGAAGATGGTATTCAGGGGTCTGAAGTCCCTTAATCGGGTCAATAGAGGGATCATTCTTATCGATCGGCTCACCATCTGTTTCGTCGATCACGACACCAACCCCGACGACCCCCGTACCGGCGAGGTACGCAAAGAGGATGTCACCCTTGTTAGGACGGGTTAGATCCTTGCCCCACTCATCTCCACCATATGCTGCAGCCACTCCTCGTTGAAATGCTTGTGATCCGTCTGTGTCCTCGTTCTCGTAGTTTGTATTCCAGAGATAGTAGACTGGTTCCAAGTCGTCGTCACTTTCTCCTGGTTCTTCGCCATTCTGGTCCACAGGATATAGCTTTGATACAGTGATTTCCTCGAGAAAAGCATCGACGCTTCCGTAATCATTGTTTGCTATTAGATTCTCTTTTACCCGGTCTGGGTAAATCCGACTAAATCCATCATATGGGAACCCATCATATTCCATCAACTCCCAGAAATACTCGCCATCGAGTTCGATCTCATAGACCTCATCAAGATAGATGAGATATCGGTATCGCTCAGAATAATCCCATCCAACAACATCACAAAATTCTCGTGCTCGATCTTCTGAGAGTTGTTCGGAGCCACCGACAGTAGCCCCGATGAAATACTCCTCGGTATCTCGGTCTCCAAAGAGTAGAAGATCACCAGGTTCTTCCGATTCACTTTCTTCGCCAGATGCCCAGACACGGATTGTCTCTCGGTCATATTCAGTCTCTACAAGATCCTCGATATCCGTAACGGAAACATTCTGCGTAACTGTTTGCTCAAAATTATCTCGCATAGAATGCGTGTCAGAGAGCGGAATTTGGAAGATCTGTGGAGGATTATGTGGTTCAAACCCATGTGCACGGAAATACTCCGCAAGCTCAGACGAGGTATCAGCTAACACCTCAGCGAGAGGATCCGGACATGCAGTAAAGTATGTCCCTTGGACGATGTTTTGATTCTTGTCGTAAAATAAGCCAGAATGCTCGTCATAGATTCTCTGTAGCTCTTCTTCATACGACTCGTTGTCAAGGAGATCGTCGTAAACGGCTGGAGGATTGTCAAGGTCTCGAAAATTGGTTAATCGCCTGAGATACCCACCTCGTTCACGTTGATCCTCCTCCCACCGCTGTTCAACTGCTTCTGGAAAGTCATAGTCTGTGATGAGTTCTGAATCGATAATTGAGACACCAGTAATCTCTTTTTTGTCCTTCAATAGGTGAACAACAATATCTCCGATTTCAGCGTCACGAAGGGTCGAATAGAAATCTCTTCCACCACTTGCCCGTTGCGGAGACATAATTGCCTTGCCCAGAGAAAGTTCACCTGCACCAGGCTTTTTATATTCACCATGAATCGCTGTCTTTTCGATCCACACAGCTGGCGTAGCATCAAGCTCAAGTGTATAAAAGAACCAGTCAACATCACGAAGATTTCCATCGTCACCGCCTAAATCATATTCGTCTCTAAACTCTCTGAATTTCTCGGCTTCTTTCGTATATTCGGATAGCTGAGAGCTCACCGGGTAATCAAGGAGCGCTTCCATTCCGTTGCGAGATGCACTGTTGATAATAGGATACTTCGCTGGATGAAGAAAGAACAAAATCGGGGACAAAACACCAGCCTGTATTCCTTTGATATTCAACGCAGCAAACTCATCGATAGCAACGTCAAGTTCGTGTTGATCGTCAGAGTTGACAAGAACATCTAACAGCTGATACGCATCTGACTCGTATTCCGCTGGAATCGAAATTTGGGCTTGCCCTCCACCAACAATACCCACATCAGGAATTTCTGATTTGATGTCCTCTTTAACGTGTTCTGGAAGATCCAGTCCCTCAACTCTACTTCGTTTTTTAGAAAGTGTGGCTTTTGATGAGATCTGACATAACCGAAATAGAGTAGACATCTCATCTGTTCCAACTTGGTCATCGTAGTACTCTACTATACTTTCTGCCAGTCCACGGACAGCTGCAGCAATTTCGTTTGTTGTTTCTATCTTCTCTTCCCAATCCTCATTTCGCTTATATTCATTTACCCTACTTTGAATCTGACCTTCTGTTAACTCGAGACCCATCGTATAGTTGGGAATGACAAGCCAGAAGTATATACCTTGATGCCAGAAGCTCTTGCTAGGCCAAGAAGATCGTTTGCAGCATTCAGATGAGGTTATTTTCCTAAGAGACGCCTAATTATATCTGGGTTCTGTATACCAATGTTGCCCCGTATTATCTACTAATACAAACCTCAAACCTAACTAAAACCGCATCAGACCCCCGAAATAGTAGTTCTGGGGGTTTTTGACATTGGGATGTGTCTATGCACAGGATTTATGTAGATCGCACACCAACACCTATCAACGCTGACAAAGGTCAGCCTGATTGAGGAAGACAACATCGGAGAACTCGACCCACGATCTGGTTGATGGCCTACCGTGGGTCGAAGGTGCAGCCCCAAATCACCCCTGCGTCGACCACCCGGATTGGGGGTCTGAGAAGGGATTGAGGGGCTTGTCAAGGTCTTAGGTGTACCTAGACAAGTAATTTTCCCTTCTCTTCAGGTGGCGGCAGGCTCGACAAATGAGCTCTACACCAGATTCCGACGATCGCAACGTTCGGTGGGTCGAACTGACTCACCAGAGACAGCAGCTGCTGATGGCCATTGCCGCAGTTAATGGTCACAGTGACTTCGAACGCCCCGAGCTTCGAGACGAGATCAAGGCCTCTTCCCACGTCGAGGAAGTCGTTGACGACAAGGCCCGAGTGCTGAAATCGCTCAACAGCACATCCCTGCTCAATCGTCTTGTGGAAGTTGGATTCCTAAGCAAGACGTTCCAAGGCGGATCCAGCCCCATCGTGCTCTTCTTAGAGTACGATGAGAACCGAGACGACCACGAGGTCGCACCCTTCGGTGATCTGAGCAGGTTCCACGATCTTGTCTTCCAAATTCTCGACCTGTACGGGCTCTCTGAGGCCGCACTGGGCGATGTCGACATGACTGACTTCAATGCGGTCATCAGAGCGGTGAACCAGGCGGTCGGAAAGACCGTGCTCGTCATTGTCTCCGAACCGAGTACCTATCGGTTTGCAGATGACAATGCCTACGAGACGGTCGCAGAGAAGGTCGAAGAAGCGCGCGAAGACGAGCAATAGAACATCACACCGGTCTACGAATTTTTTGGTGACGACCAGCCTCGTGGCGATTACTATTCTGGATTGAAAATTTGTTCTGTCCAGGGAGTGAATGCTATTCCGTTGTCCATAGCGTGATGTGGCCAGTACGGTGTAACAGTTCAATCGTCATCTCTGCATTTCGGAAGTGGGTACCGCTATAAGAACCGTGCAGCATTTTTGCGCCTGAATGGCTGAGGCGCACATCCAACAGCCTCAGTCATCAATGAGTATAGATCACTCCACCCAGAGCGAGCCGCATCAAGAACATCAATCGAATCACCAGTCAACGAGCAACCGGGATCGAAGTTATCCAGGTGGCGTGGCTCGCCTGAACGGCCACGAACTCGTAGCAATCGACGAGTGGCTTCCCGGCACTGAGCCATCACCGTACGAGATCGACCTTACAGAGGGCTACGAATACCGTACCCGCTACTGGCGCTGCAGGAAGTGTAGGCAAGAACGTAACCGTCGAGACGAATTCACCAGTCTTTGTGATGACCCACAGCCACCGACTGCACTCGAGGCCGGCGGATACTCGATCGACGAGCCACGGACCCGCCGCGCGCTTACCGAAAACATGGATGTCCGATTCGGCCAACAAGGACCTGTCTACGATGTTCTCAGTCAGAGTGGCAGCACCTACGTGGTCGACGTCGAGAAAGAGACGTGCGCCTGTCCTGATTTCGAACAGCGCCAACCAGATGGTGGCTGCAAGCATCTCCGACGTGTCGACCTCGAGATTCGGACTGGACTCGTCCCAGCTCCAGACGGGACTTTCATTCGATAGCTGAAACGACTGGAATACTCGCTCGAGACGGTTTATGGCCCCGAAAAGGGTGACGGGGTGAAAAAAAACAGTTGCCTCGTCGGAGCAAGATGGCTACAAACGAGATATGCAGCAGTCACTTTACTCGAGAGACAGCGCAAACAACGCGATCGACGACGTTGTGCCCTGAGTGCAGTGGAGATGTCATCACAGCGAACCACGAAACACGCTGTCGAGAGTGTGGCTTGATCGTCGATGAAGACCACCTCGATTACGGACCCGAGTGGTTCGACTCACCTGAGAGCTCGAGCCGGCGCCGAACAGGCACTCCGCTCACAGCAGGCCGACACGACCGTGGGCTGTCGACGGAGATTGGATGGAAGAAAGATGGGCAAGGGAACGCACTCCCCGGACGAAAACGTAGTCAACTCAACCGCCTTCGGAGGGAGCATCGCCGCAGTCAGTGGCGAACAAAGCGTGAACGAAATCTTGGATACAGTCTCAGCGAAGTCCGTCGGATCGTAAGTGCCCTCGAGTTTCCAGACTCACTGTGCGAACAGGCGTGTCTGCTCTTTCGGCGTGCTCAAGGAGAGGACCTCTGTCAGGGACGGTCACTCGAGGGAGTTGCAGCAGCGAGCGTCTACGCAGTGTGTCGGTGCAACGGACTCGGACGAACCCTCGAGGAGATCAGTCAGCTGGCGACGTGCTCACGGTCAGACCTCGAGTGTGCGTACTCGGCGATGAACACCGAACTCGAACTTCCTACAACGATTCCACGGCCGCAGAATTTCCTCCCGCAACTCGCAGCCACGCTCGAGGTTCCAGATGAGATTCGACACCGAGCACATGAGTTAGCAACGCTCGCAGAAGATGCTGGTATCACAAGTGGACGTCGTCCTCGAGGCTTCGCTGCAACCTGTCTATACCGAGCCAGCCACGAGTTCGGCTACGAGCTCTCACAACAAGAGGTTGCGGACAGTGCAAACACGTCGACGACGACGATTCGAGCACATCGTGACTGCTTGCGCGAGGTCCTCGAGGAACAGGAGTAGTTACCCCATACAGTTCAACTGGAAAGTGTCGTGGGGTAACTCGTACTGAAAGCTGGACAATCGCCTCAGAAATCCGTTGATCGATCCCGACCTCGATTTTAAATAGGAGGACGCGGCCTACGAAGAGTACGACAATGGATCAAAGAGAACATGATCGCCATGAACTTCGGCCGCTTGGAGAGGCATTTCGTGGTGTAGATCCCGTCCTTGAAGAAAAACAAGACCGCAATCTTCGTGCCAGGCGGATGAGGTATGGAAGCAGAGAAACCGAAGAGCGCGAATCGGAGTCAGACTGTCGCTCATGTGGTGCATCAATTCCATCGGACCAGACCAAATGCCAGTTCTGTCTGAGCAAGCATATCGATCCAATCGATGAAGACGCGTCACGATCTGCTGAGACACTCTTGAGCGTGGTTTTCATCGTCACAGACGCACGGTCATACTACGAGGCTGTGGCGAAAGGAACAGCCGCCTGCCGCCAACTCGTCACTGACGAGGGGCCAATCGATGGGTATCAACTCGTGTACGACATCAACGATCCAGCACCACAGCTCGTCGATCCCTGGTCCTCACTGCCCTCAGCGGCTACACTCGATTCCGAACCCGGACAACAGCTACTTGAGCAACTCGCCAACGTTGGCGATGAGGAGTCCATCAGATGGTCAATGGTCCATGGCAAGCCACCACTGCTCTACGACGAGTGGGGGCAATCGATCAACGACCTCGAGGATGTGCTTCAACTCGACGAGAAAGCCCACCGTTGGTTGGTACCGGCACTTGCACTTCACGAACAACTGCAATCGCAAGACGCTACGCAAGAAGAACCGTGTATCCCAACAAAGAAACGACTCTTCTGTCATCAGTGCGACCAAGAGACGGTTCATGGGTTCGATAGCCGCGAGTCCGTGCCTGATCCATCTAAACCCAGGACACCGATTTGGAATTGTAGTCGGTGCGAAACACCGCAGTATGGCCCCGATCCAGAGTGAAGTCTTTATTGAAAATATTATATTTTGATGTTTTCCGGAGTCGTACTGAACTCATCAGATCACACTTGAATCTCAATAGAAAAAGGAGAAAATTCTATAGTTGGGAAAGTCTTTTGTGCATGTAATTGATCTTACATCGGTAAATGGGAGAGGTCCAAATAGACAGACGAGACCTTCTCAAAGCCGGATCTTCTCTGAGCATCGTAACACTTGCGGGCTGCTCCGGGCAAGATACAAATCGCGAAGACAACGACTACCCCCCAGGGAATGAATCCGAAGATGCGGAAAACAACGTAGAAGAATCAAACGAAGAACCGTCCAAACCAGAACCGCTGGCGGCAGAAGACTACACGCTTTCCGAGGAATATACCGTTGATGAATGGCACGGCACATTAGAATTGACCGAGGAACAGCCCCACTGGACTACAGAGATCGTACCTCCCGAACCAAAAGATAACAGTATTCGATACGGTGAATGCCACATTCTTGAATGCGAAATCGACACTTCCGATTCAATCCTTTCCGACGACAAGGAAGCGAATCTTGCTCTGATCCCAGAAAATAGCAGAAGCGAATTTGAAGACTCACTCGAGCTCGAAAATTGCTGGGAGCCGCTTGGTATCGAGTTGAACTGTACAACAAATCCTGAGCAGTACGATAGAGATGGAGTGTCTGGAGACGTTGTAGAGATCGAGCCTGGAGACACCAAGTACGCACGTTATCTTCTCCCGAATAGAGATTTCTTACTGTCTATCGACGGTAGCAACGCTGTGGGCGGGAAATATGTGAGTACGGATCCGGATCGAAGCGTCTCCAAGATGGATATCAAGACAAAAGTCCGAGTATTGGATCACTCGTTTGAAACCGCTCAGTCAGAAACTGTTCAAGCCTTCCAAGGCTGGTTTTCAGAACAACCGGACTCGCCTGAACAGACGATGAGTGATGCTCAAAAGTTTGCTCAGGAAGTTTGTGATTCGACCGGTGCCAATGAAATCAGTAGCGAGCCGGTGGAGGAGTTAGAAGACGATATTGATCAGGTGGAAAAATACGGAGAATTCATCGAAGGGGTTCTTCAACTTGCCAATAACCGCTATCAGACAGGTTTCCCAGTCGATATTGTAGACCGGTTCAATAGACTGGTGAAGTGGGGTTCTACGATGGTTCCGATTGTTGCTTCAGCAGCTGCGGTCGCAGAGAATGCGTGTGACCTGGCTCATGCTGATCTTGATAGTAGCGAGGAGGAATCCGCTGAGAAAGTGGAGGCGTTCTTGTCCAGTGTTGCGGGTTTAGCGGTCCAGGTTATATTCTTGAAATGGGGTGTTGTCCGGCAGGTGTCTCGTGCAGTGATCAGACCTGCAGAAACCTTTGTACTCGGGTATATGCGTGAAATAGCCGGGCTAAGGTTGTTTGCATATTTGGTGAAGAACATAGTTGTCAAAATCGATCAGGGGATTGTCCAAGCTGTCCGTGAATTTGCTCAACGGATTATTACAGAGGTAGGCGAGTTCATCACGGAAAGTGATCTTGGCGTGTTGGATGGACTATCTGAAGATGATGATAGCTGGGAGGATATGGCGTTTATAGAAAAGGAGGATTGTACTTGTGAAGATCTGAGGTCTACTAATGTCTGCATGAAGGAAATTTCTGTCTAGATCTGTTACTACTTGCCAGGATACTCGTTATTTAAGCCTTGTTCGAATCGTCAACTGGTGATAGGTTTCAGCAGGGCTGCTGATTACAGGGCGCGAATCGATTTCAGACGAAGATCGTGATTAGGGCTACTCGAATCGGCAGAGACGGAAAATGCCTGTCGAATTTTACTTTCAGTCCGAGGCCACCATCTTTGACTGTCCCTGTTGAATACGATACTAGGAACAGTACTCACCAGCAGGTATCGAACTGCCGAAGCAGTATCACAAGACCTATCCGCACCATAGCGGGAATACCCTAATCATGACTCCTCCCACACCCGGCGCGAACAACCCATATAGTGAGGAGGAACCCTTTGCAGACGCGCTTCTACGCGGTATTGAGCTTGCAATAGAGGACGTGTTCGACGATCCCGGTCGAAACATCACGCGAACGGAGCAAGAGAAGCTGTGCTACTTCGCGATTAAGGAGTTTGACCTCCCTATTACCTATAGTTGGTACCTTGCTGGCGCCTACACGAAGGTTGCCGGCGAGCCTGACAACGCCCCAGGCCGGATGACCACCAACACGGCTGGGATTCGACGCGATCACGGGGAAAGCGAGGAAGTGCAACAGTATCGGGACTACTTCGCGTCCGAGGTTTTCTTCAACGATTACGACATACGGGAAGTTTGGTATACCGGGAAATTCGACTTCCTTCGCGACTTCTATCAGGAATGCGCTCCCGACGAGTACATCGACCTGTATCTCACGTCGACGGATATCCGAAAGCACCTCGAAACCTTGGATGAGACGATTGAGCAGGAAACAACGAATCATTCGCTGGCGGATTTCGGCGGAGGCTCACAGGGAGGACTGCTGTCTGAATCGGACGAACGAGGATGTACTCGGTGCCTCGGGGTTACTACGGATTTCGGAACCTGAGAGTGTTAGCGCTGCTAGCAGCGATTGAGTTTCTGTAGACGGTGCAAGGGCAACGAAATCCTAACGTATTATTCATGCATATTCGACCGAATAGAAATCAATCACGGTACTGAACTGATACTCTGAGGGCGCAGGAGAAAGGGGTGTTCCGGCAGGAGCACCCCGACCCGGATGACATGCTCATCTCCGGCAGTGATCACACACTTAAGCCAAATGCGTCGCTCTCCATCCGCTATATCGACAAAAACCAATCCTTTCCCGGTTTATCCCGCCGATTGCTTCCGCTGGGCCTCCGATTCGAGGAATCGTGAGGCCCGCTTGAGATTTGTCCCGATAGCTTTCGCTATCGACGCGTTTTTCACCTTGATCGTCCCGGTGAACCGTGTTTTCTCCCCGTCCTGGTGATACACCTCATTGACCAACGACTCAGCCCCAGCGCGTAAGTTCAGAAACTCCTTCTCTGCCGGATCGTCCAACCGCTTGCGTCGGTGGGCGAGAGCTAATTTTCGCTCGTAGAAGCCGTAACTGTAGAACTCCTCTTTCTCCTTGACGAAACAGGTCTCCTTGTGTGGACAGCCTTCACAGAACTCTTTGTCCATTCGTCCTGAGATACGACCACTCTCGGACATGTATCGCTGCTCGAATGGTTCGTGTCCGGCAGGACAGGCAACCATTCGATGCTCATCCCACTCTGCTTCTGCTAGCGACAACTTCTCGGCAGGCGGGGGCTGCCCCGTTAGTCCTGTGAAGTGCTGCGTGATCCCGTGATCACCGCAGCACGCCTCCACTTCTTTGTGCATGTAGCCGCCGTCGACGAGGAGATCAGTTAACCCGGTCTCTTCTGGCAATTCTGGGACGTCTTCGGCTAACAGGTCGCCATCGGCTGTATTGTTCGTGTCAACGCGAATCGTCGTGATCAGGCGAAACGGGTTTTCCGCATCACAGGTCTCGGCGACGTTCGCTTTATACCCGCAGTACGACTCACCGCCCTTCCGGCGGTGAGTCGCGTCCACGTCATGCGGGTTTTGTATCGAACCGCTACTGATCTCCTCAGGTTTTTTCAGCCCAATGCGATCGTGCTCGGGACCGTCCTCGTCGGGCTGAGCTGGCTCATCGGTCGCCTGCTCGTGGCTTGGCTCACCGTCGCTGGATGTGAACGTTCTGAGTGGTTCCCATCCCGGTGACGGCGAGTCACCGGGATGGTCGTCATCCTCGTCTTCATCGTGCTCACGGTGATCATCTTCGAGATCAGGAATGCGGTAGCACTGTTCGTCGAGGACTTGCTGGAGATGAGCAAAGCTCTCCAGTTCAGCGTAGTTTTCCTCCGCTTCGAACGCGTCGATTAACCAGACAGCGTGCTCGATGAGCGTTTCCATGGTCGACCCAACCTCACCTGGGTCCAGTTCATAGGACAGTTCCAGGTTCTCCGTGTCGGCGAATTCGTCTAGACCAGCCGGAAGTTCCTGGACGATCTCGTCAGGGAGATCGTCCAGGAAGTTGTGAACGACTTTAGCGATGAGGTCGATTCGAGAGAGTTGCTTGACGTTAGCCTCGATAAACGTTGAATCCATCCGCTGGGTGCTGGCGTCAATCTCGAACTCGTCTTGGATGTAACTTCGGTGATCCTGGAAAACCTCGTGCAACAGGTCTCGACCGGTTTCTTCCTCGTACTCCATCAACCGTCGGCGGAAATTCGTGAACGTCTTCGCACAGATATTGTCGCCGAGTGTTTCTTTACCCAGGGCGTTTCGGACGCGAAAATCGAACAGATAGGCATGTTCGAGCTGCTTATCGGACAGTCCAAGCAGGTGCTTGATAATCTCCAGCGAAACCAACTCGTTGACTGGCTTGTTCGGACGGCTATACCCGCCATGGTATAGCCGTCCGAACGTTCTCTCATCTATCTGAGTGAAGACGTGTTCGTAAAAATGGGTAGACCAGTGATTTCGCAATTTCTTCTTCGGTCCAGTAGGAAGGTCTTTGACGGGCGAAAAGAGCTTCTCCTGCTGATGTTCGTAGTTTTCCCTAAACACATTTTCACCCAGTTTAGCAACTAATCGAGCTGAAGTAACGTATAGCTATCGCATATAATCTCGGTAAGTTTTTCAGTGCCTACCTGTGACCAATGAATCGTCAAAAGGGACTCCTTTTTACTGCGCCCTCATACTCTGGATGCAGCACGTAACTCCTGTCAAATTCTAAGGGTCCTAGCAGAGCCTGCGTGAAGTATATTCAAATCAGACTCGACGATCCAGAGATTCACAGTGAGTTGTGACTTTCTAAGGTCAACAAACTCGTTCTCGTTGGTTTATCTGCCCCTGAAAGACTGCGGGGGCTCACGAGAGCTCTCACGGTGAATTATGGAAATAATCGAAAAACCAACGGAGTTGACAAACACAGTGGCGTTTCTTCACCGAGGTGTCGCCAGATGAGCAGAGGCGGTGAGTGTCGAGTACCAACCTGCTCAGTACCTGCTCGCGATCGATCGGGATACGCCGGCCGCTTCTGTTCGAACAGGTGCGAGGTTCGGTACGACCACCTCCAAGCAGATGCGCGGGATGCCGCACGCTGAACGGGAGGAAGGTCACTGATGCTCGAACAGCGCGATCACCGCGGTAAGCGGTTCACGATTGGTCACGAAGATGCTACCGACGAGATAGCCATCGAACGTTGTCAGCGAGCAGAGGCACTCGAACGACAGGCCCAGCACGAACTCTGTGAACTCGAACGTGCAAAAGCAGTTGCCGGTCCAGCTGGGAAACACCCCGAGGTTGAGGTACTCGAGCGATGACACCGAACGAACAAAATCAAGATCCACACGATGTCCCTGGATTCGATAGAGCACTTGGCATCGATGACCCAGTTCCTGACGCTGAGTATGGGGATCAAGAATACCATCCAGAACAAGATGTCACAGATGCTGACCGAGGTCCCGTCGACAACCTTCACGAAGCGCTCCTCGATGTCCGGAATGATCTCCAACAACTCGATGAACACCTTCCAGAGCCGCTGTCGCTTACAGATTCGATCAGGGAAGTAAACGCTACTGCAGAGGCTTACGCACGGCTTGGATCCGACTATCACGATGATCTTAGTTGATCCGTAGGTGTTGTTCGACCCCCTAAGAGAGATGTGGGGCGAGACAGCACGAGCATCGCCTCGTAAGGTAGTTGAACGATGGTTATCTAGTGCTATTCCGTCGGGCGGACCGTTTCGTCATCATGTACGATCCGATCGAACTCCGCAAGATATGCAACCCGGTCTCGGACCTCAGCGACGTCTAGGTCCAGATCGGCAGCTAGTTCGTCGACGGTCATCGGAACGTCAAGCGCCTGGAGCACTTCGAGCCCACGGTAGTACCGCGTCGTTAGCTCCTGGACGCGGTCCTCGATTGGCGTGGTCACTCCGTACTGCTCCTCGAGGTCAACCAAGGCCTCGTTCACGAAGGTGGCGAATTGGTCGTCGCCGAGCCGGTCGATCTGCGCTTCGAGTTCACCTCGGACGACGTCGTAGTCGAGACCAGTCTGCACGAGCATATTCATGTCTTCAATGTCGTCGTCCCGCCCTGCGACCGACTTGAACAGGAAGATATCCTCGTTCCTGACTAGGCGGACGGTCAGTTGATCCGTCGCGAGGAACGACTTGCTGCGTTCCCGCATTCCCTCAGTCAGCACGAGCTTGTTCGCGACCTGCTGATTGAAGATGTCGAGGCGGCACCTGTCAGCGTTCTCGACGCAGCTGGTCGCGCCCAGCGCCCGGTAATCGGCGTCCAGCGATTGTACCTCCGCATACCCGAGGCCCATTAGGACAGCCCACAGCTGGCCGTACGCGTCACTGTCAGCGACGACCAGATCGATATCCTTTGTCGCGCCCTTAAGATCGTGTAGCGACATCGCGCCCCCACCAATCAGATAGACCGTGAGCGGGTCAGATAATCCATCTGCGATTCGTTGGAACTCGTTCTCGATGTACTCGCGTCCGAACGTTGGTCTCATTGGGGTAGGTCCACCTCATAGTCAGCAGCTAGCTTCTGGAACTCGTCCCACTCGGGGAGGCGGTCGCTGTCGACTGCTCCCTGCGTCTCGAGATATCGGAGCAGGGTGTCGATTTCGTCATCGAGGCCGTATTTCGCGGCTTGCTCTCGGAGGTCGCTCTTGTCGATGTCGACGTGGCTGAGCAACAGGAGACAGTACGAGTGGTGACGGGACCCATCGTCGATCAGCAACGTGTGACAGCAGAGCTCCGCCGGCGAGACGTCCTCTAGGTCCTCAGAGTAGAGGTAGTATCGGTGGTGGGTCAGCAGAAACTGGAGATCGAAGGCCGCGAACCGCGCAAGCCCGGTCTCGTGGAAGTTCTCTGCCTCGATCTCTATCTCGGTCTGGGAAAGAAATTCGTCGTAGTCCCTCCAGAGAATCGTCCCGTTCGGCGCAACCGATTCGAGACGCTGTCGATGCAGATGGTGCACAAGTTCGCGAGCAAACTTGTGCAGTCGGTCGAAGTCACCGTTGAAATGGTAGCGGCTGTCATCAGTGCCGACGAGGCCACGGTCGCGCAGCTGTTTGAGAATCCGGTTGACGGTGTTGCGATAGTTGCCGCTCCGTTCGGCGACGTCAGTAACGGTCCGTGGCTGGTCGAGGTAATACAGTACCTCGAGGGCTTTTCCCGTCAGTAACTCGGAAAAGTCGATATGAGAGTGCTGGCGGACGAGATCCTGGTATATTTCAACAGCCCGGGAATCTGAGGGTGTGACACATTTACGGCGGCCGTCACGTTCCGTATAGACCAGCCTCTTCTCGACGAGATCTCCGACAGCACGGGAGAGGTAACTCTCGCTGTGGTCGAGCTTCGTCGCGAGCTCCGAGATCGTATCACCACGTTCGACGGTAGCGAGGACCTCGAGTTCGATTCGTCGCAGCACGTTGTAACACAGTACGAATTTTATATTTAAACAAGTTTCGAGTAGTGTTACACCAGAGGGAGGATTGAAGGAGAACGGTCAAACACAGTCTTAACCAACAATACTATGTCAGCAACGTTTTTGTTGGTTAACACGGATTGAGTTGCCATGTCCTACGAGCCACCGACACCCCCACAGGAACTTCCCGCCGACGTCGTCGATACACTTGACCACTACTCGCCTGAACTCCTTCGGCACGTCGCCAGGTACACTAAGGATCTTGCGGAATACCGCGAGCGAGAGGCACGACTAGCGGAAAACGAAGGGGACAACCAGATCGAGGAGGAACCAGAGGACCTTCCAGATGACGTCCCGTCGAAGGCCACGATCACAGTGAAGGAGATTAACGACAACCGCTACTACTATTGGCAGTGGCGGGATGGAGAAAAGATACGCTCAAAATACAAAGGCCCAGTTGATCCGGAAAAATAGTCCTCGTTGAGGTCGGTTGGTCGGGGAGACATCGATTTACTGGAAACAGTGGTGTGGAAGTTGGGAATACTGATTTCATTTGTTCGTTGATCTCGGTTAGAACAGCGTTCTACTCGCGAAGCGTAATTAACCAACACAAGGCGGAAACCCGTCCACTTGTTGGTTAATCGGTGTAGGTCGTCTGACGAGAGTCAGACACCACCATTTCCACTAATACGCTCACACAATGAACTGATGATCGTGTCTTATCCACTCCCCCCCCACTGTTTCCAGTAAAGCTAGTAGCAAGGGTCTCCTGAGCTGTGGTGTTATTTTGTTTCACTAGAATCAAACCCAACAGTAAATCCCTCTAGCTCTCCTACGGACTAACTCGGATGGTAAGGATATAAACTTTTCCCTGATTCAGAGTTCTCTCTCACTATCCGACCCTCTTTCGTAGTACTTTACTGGAAATAGTGGGGAGGG